>JALYZB010000442.1 GCA_030945945.1 Actinomycetota bacterium
TGGGTTCCGTTCGGCGGCGGCACGCGGCGCTGCCTGGGCGCGAGCTTCGCGCTGATGGAGATGCGGATCGTGCTCGGGCGAATCCTGCAGCGCACCGAGCTGAGCGCCGTTGACGAGACCCAGGCCAAGGCGCAGTTCCGGGCCATCACGCTGTCACCCAAGGGGGGCGTGCGGGTGCGCCAGACGCGGGCGCCGCGGCCCGCAGCCGCCGATCAGCGGGTCCCGGTCGCGTAGCGGATGATCGAGAGGTCGGTCAGCCACTCGACCGGCGCCTTGTCATCGGTGTAGACCGACCCGCCGCTCAGTGCGGGGCCGGTCCGGCTGGCGATCTCGGCCACCAGGGTTCGCAGGCCGGGCGGAATCTGGGGCTGGACAGCCCGCAGCCGCGCCCCTGAGATCGGGCGGGTGCCGGCGAGCACCAGTGAGTTGTCGGGGCTGAACCGGTCACGGGCGAGGACCGGGAAGGCCGAACGCAGCGCGGCGCTGACCACGCGCTCCAGCGCGTCTGAGCCCGGGAGATGCCCGACGTTGACGATCAGCACCCCCCGTGGCGTGAGGTGGCGGCGGGCGAGGTCAAAGAACTCGCGCGTGAGCAGGTAGAACGGGATGTAGGGCTGGCGGTAGGCGTCGAGCACGATCGCGTCATAGCGCGCGTGGCTGGCCGCCAGCCAGGGACGGGCGTCGGCGGTGTAGGTGTGCAGCCGCGGGCCCCCGAGATCGAAGTAGCGGCGTCCGATCGAGGTCAGCGCCCCGTCGAGCTCGACCGCATCGACCCGCGTGGCCGGGTAGTAATGCCCATAGGCGCGAGCGATCGTCCCGGCCGCGTCCCCGAGGATCGCGATCCGCCGCGGGGGCGGCGCACCACCCGCCTGCGCCAGCACGAGCGGGTCGTCCCAGTAGCCACCGGTGAGGAAGCTGCCGGGCCGGTAGAGCGAGTGGATCGCGACGCCCTCGTTGAGCTGCAGCCATCGGGTCCCGTCGGCGAACTGGACCACGCGCGCGTACTGATACTGAGTCTCGGTCTCATCGATGACCCGGCCGCCGCTGACGTCGGCGCCGATCGCCGCGGGTGGGATCGCCAGCGAGGCGGCGACGGCGAGCGGCACGATGACCAGGCGGCGCAGACCGATGCCCGGTACCGCGACCAGCGCCAGCGCCAGCGCGAACACGATGAACGTCCGGTGGGTCCCGATCAGCGGGATCAGCAGCAGCGCGGCCAGGAACGTGCCCACCAGCGAGCCGACGGTGGAGATCGCGTACAGCCCGCCGGTCGTGCGTCCGGTGTCGGCGAGGCTGTCGACCATCAGCCGATTCGCGTACGGCGCGACCGTTCCCAACAGGGCCACCGGTACGGCAACGAGCACGAGCACCCCGACCAGCGAGCCAAGGAACGCGCCGACCGACAGCGAGCCCAGGGCCTGGACCGAGAGGCGCAGAAATGGCCCGGAGACGAAAGGCACGATCGCCAGCAGCACCCCGGCGGCGAGCACGATCACGCACAGGCCCCGCATGTCCGCGCGGCGGTCGGCGATCCGCCCGCCGAGCGCGTACCCGGCCGACAGGGCAATCAGCACGGTGGCAATCGTGTTGGCCCAGATGATCGTCGAGGCACCGAAGTACGGGGCGAGCAGGCGGGCCGCGGCAATCTCGGCCCCGAGACTCGAGGCGCCGACCGTGAACACGACCGCGCGCAGGGCCAGCGGCCGTGGCGCCGAGGCAGGGGCGGGGGCCGGGGCCGCCGGCGGTGCGCTCGGGGCGGCGGTGGTGGGGGCCTGCGCCATCGCCCGAGGGTAGTCTCACGCGGGCATGCTGCTCTACGACAACCGCCTGTCGGGCAACTGCTACAAGGTCCGGCTGCTGTTCGCGCTGCTCTCCATCGCGTACGAGCGCGCGGAGCTCGACGTGTTTGACCGCTCGAACCGGCCGGGGGTGATCGGTGACCTCAACCCTGCGCTGCGGGTGCCGACGCTGGTGCTCGATGACGGCCGCGCGCTGGCCGAGTCAGGGGCGATCCTCCACCACTTCGCGCAGGGCACCGAGTACCTCCCCGCCGACGACTACGAGCGCGCCCAGGTCCTGCAGTGGATGTTCTTCGAGCAGTACGACATCGAGCCCAACATCGCGATGGTCCGTTTCTGGGCACTGGGTGACACGTCGGTCTCCGACGAGTTGCGGGAACCCAAGCTGCAGGCCGGTCACCGGGCCCTGGCGGCGCTGCAGCGGCATCTCGGGCGCCACCAGTTCCTGGTCGGCGAGCGCTATTCCATCGCCGACATCGCGGTGTTCGGCTACGTCCACGTGGCCGACCAGGGCGGCTTCTCGCTGGCGCCCTATCTGGCGGTCCGGGCCTGGCTGACCCGGGTGGCCGCGCACCCGGGTCACATCACGATCGAGGACTGATCGCCGCCGGGCTGCCCGGCCCGTCGGCGTTGGCAAGGATCGCGGCCCGCACGTAGACGGCCAGGCCGGTCGCCACCTGCTCGTAATGAGCGGCGAAGCGCGGGTCGGAGATGTACAGCTCGGCGAGGTTGCGGTGCATCTTGGGGCCGACCGGATAGAACCAGCGCGTCATGTGCTGTCGGTGGCGCTCGGCGACGCCGCGGGCCGTCTCACCGTCAGCGGACTCGCCGCCCGCCATCGCCGCCGCGAAGTCGGCGAGCACCGCGTCGGCCTCGGAGCGGATCTCGGCCCGCTCAGCGTCACCGTACGCCGCGCTGCGCCGCGCGGACTCCTGGTAGGCCTCGGTGTGGCCCCAGCGCTCTCGCGCCTCCTCTTCGCACTGGGTGTGATCGAAGTCCGGGAACATGGTGTTCTCCTGCTCGGGATGTCCGTTGTCAACGGCGGCGATCGCCGCGTCGAGTGCGCGGGCCGTCGCCCCGAGCCGCTCGAGCTCGCGAGAGACGAGTTCGCGTAGACGGCTCAGCGCTGCGCGCCGGTCGTGCGCGGGGTCATCGAGCAGCGCTCGGATCTCGGTCAGCGAGAATCCGAGCTGGCGCCAGGCGACGATCTCCTGCAGGCGCTCGAGGTCGCAATGGTCATAGAGCCGATAGCCGGCCTCGCTGCGTCCAGTCGGGGTCAGCAGCCCCAGATCGTCGTAATAGTGCAGGGTCCGGATCGTCACTCCGGCCAGCTCGGAAACCTGCTTGACGGTGCGCATGGCGCCACCGTAGAGCCTCACGCGGCGTGAGAGTCAAGGGCGATGGGAAGGGGCTAGTCTGGACCGCCCGATGCGTGAGGCCCTGATCTGCGAGCCCGTTCGCACCCCGGTCGGCCGCTTCGGCGGAATCTTCCGCGAGGTGTCGGTCACCGAGCTGGCCACCACCGTGATCACGGCGGTGCGTCAGCGCACCGGCCTGCCCGCCGAGGCGATCGATGACGTGCTGCTCGGGCAGGCCTATTCCAACGGGGAGGCGCCGGCGCTGGGCCGGGTCGCCGCGTTGGACGCCGGCCTGCCGGTCGAGGTTCCCGGACTGCAGGTCGACCGCCGCTGTGGCTCGGGGCTTCAGGCGGTGATCGACGGGGCGATGATGGTCCAGACCGGCGCCGCCGACCTCGTGCTCGCCGGCGGCGCCGAGAGCATGAGCCAGACCGAGCACTACTCGACCGGCATCCGATGGGGTGCGCGCTCGGGCGGGGCGATGCTCGAGGATCGCCTGCAGCGCGGTCGTGTCACCGCGGGCGGCGCACTGCATCCCGTGCCCGGCGGGATGATCGAGACGGCTGAGAACCTGCGCCGCGAGTACAGCATTCCCCGTGACGAGCAGGACGCGCTGGCGCTGCGCTCCCACCAGCGGGCGATCGACGCTCAGCATCGGGGCGCGTTCGCGCAGGAGATCGTCGGAGTCGAGCTCCGCGACCGCAAGAACGGCGCGCGCACGATCGAGCGCGACGAGCACCCCCGTGCCGACGCCACGCTCGAGAGCCTGGGCGCGCTGAGGCCCGTGATGGGCCGCAAGGACCCCGACGCGACCGTCACCGCCGGCAACGCCAGCGGCCAGAACGACGGCGCGGCGATCTGCATCGTCACCCACGCGCAGCGGGCCGCCGAGCTTGGCCTGCGCCCGCTGGCGAGGCTGGTGAGCTGGGCA
>JALYZB010000466.1 GCA_030945945.1 Actinomycetota bacterium
CGCGGTATTCGACAAGATTACCGAGGGCAGTTACACGCTGTGGCTTCACAACGAGCCACGAGCACGGGACTTCGCGATCACGGGCGCCGAGGTGGCCGAGCTCGACTGGAGCGGAACCTCGGCGGATGCCCCCGCGGCCTAGCGCGATGGCCGTCGCCAGCCCCGTGCGTTCGCGTCCGGTTGGGAATCGTCAAGGTCTCCCAGGAGGTGCGCGCGGGCAGCTCCAACAAGCCTGGGCCTTGACACCGCAACCAAGGTCGCGCTGATCTTCCGGGCCGCCGGCGGCCGGAGCCGGACTGCCCTTCTCCGCGATCCTGTGCCTTCTCATCCTGTTTGCGGCCGGCACGTCCGCATCTGCATCGCCCAGGATCTCGACCCCGGCTCGTCACTGCTCCAGGCGGAGCCTGCCCGTCGTCCGGAGGTGCTGAGAGGCCAGTTGCTGAACACGGATCTGGCCAGAGTGCGATGCTCTGGGCAGGCTTCCGCTGACGGCACCAGCGGTCCAACCGCGACGAGGGAGGGCAGGTGGCAGATAAGGCGATGGACACATACCTCAACGATCACCTCGCGGGGGCGATGTTCGGCAGCGATCTGGCTGGCCAGATCGCGTCTCAGATCGAGGGCGCTGAGCACGCAAATCGCTTTCGCGACCTGGCTGAACAGATCGAGGCAGACCGCCTGACGTTGGCGGCGTTGATGGACCGGCTGGGCACCGCGAAGAATCCGGTTAAGCAGGCGACAACGTGGCTGGCTGAGAAGCTCAGCCGCATCAAGCTGACTGGAGTCAGCTCGGGCGAGAGCGAGCTCGGCTTGTTCATGGCGATCGAGACGCTGTCGCTTGGCGTCGAGGGCAAAGCGTCCCTGTGGCGGTTGCTCAGAGACGTGTCGGACCGCTACCCGTCCGTGAACGATGCCGAGCTCGACGGGCTGATCGCCCGCGCCGCGAGCCAGCGAGACATGCTCGAAGGCGAACGCGCTGCCGCCGGACGGCGCGCCTTTGGTATGCAGCTGCCCGACTGACGCCAGAGCCGGGCAATCAAGCGGCGATTCGGGCCCACACCGGCCGGCCGTCGTCGTGCGCGCTGCCCCATTCCGAGCAGACGGCATCGACGATCCGCAGACCCATTCCGCCAGCTGCGGGGCTTGGCTCATGGACGGTAGGCGCGGTTGGCGAGCGTCCAACCTCCCAGACGGAGATCACGACACCGTCTGACGTCCGCGCGAGTTCCAACTCGATCTCGCCGCCGTCGTGACAGCCGGAATGACGAACCGCGTTGGTGACCAGCTCACTCACCACCAGCACGGCATCGGCGCGGGCGGACCGGCTGAGCGCCACCTGGGCAACTTCGGCCCGCGCCAACCGAGGAGCCGCCGAGTCACAGGCGAGCCGGCGTCGTATCACCGGGGTTGCATTGCACCACATATCGAAGTCCTACCCTCAATGGGCTGGGATCGAAGTCCTACCCTCAATGGGCTGGGCGCACCCGCGAATGTCGTGCTCACGGCCCGGGCCGCTCGATGCACGTGGATCGTCGCTCCGGTCCCCGCCGCCAGGCGGCCGTGTCCAGAGACGGGCTCGGCGTGATTGTGGGTCTCGAGCACGTGCTCGATGCTGACGCCCACGTATCGAGCAAGATCGAGGTACTCGTCGGTTTCGAACCGGGGGTCGACGACGGCCGCGATTCCGGCCTTCTCGTCGCCGATCAGATAGGAGGCGCAGCCGAGATCGTCATGGGTGATGTGGCGGAAGATCATTCGGGTCTCCTTGGCCGGACGCGCGGCGGTCGGCCGGCGGTCACGGCCTTCATCTGGTCGAGCGACTCGCGGATGAGCTCCCCGAAGACGCGTTGGTTGGTTTCGTCGATCCAGCCCGCGAACGCGATCTTGAACACCGCGATCCCCGCCTCGGCGGTCAGACCCGCGGCGGGGTCGCTGACCCCGCGCCGGCGCAGGGTGTCGGCGAGTGCGGCGGACAAGGATGCGAGCTTGATCAGTTCGCGCTCCTGAAGCTCAGCGTTGGCGGCGATCACGAGCTGGCGCTGACGGGCGCCCTCGCGGCGCTCCTGCAGCAGGCCGGCGGCGGCCTCCAAGCCCGCGGCCACCGCGTCGATCGGAACCGCCGAAGCCGGCGCGTCGGCGACTGTGCCCACGAGGAGCTCCCGCAGCGTGTCCGCACCCGAGAACAGAACCTCCCGCTTGTCGGCGAAGTGTCGGAAGAACGTTCGCTTCGTCAGCCCAGCGCGAGCGGCGATCTCCGCGACGGTGGTGTTCTCGAAACCGCGCTCGCCATAGAGGGCCACCGCTGCCTGTTCAAGCCGTGCACGGCTGCCAGGTTCCCAACGCACCATTTCTCAAGCGTAGTTGATGGCACCTAGTGACATCGGTGCTAAGCTGATGGCACCAAGTGACATCCGCTGTATCTCGTGTCACCACCCACCGACAGCGACCCCACCCTCTGGAAGTGATCTCGTGCGTGTTTTCGTCACCGGTGCGTCCGGCTGGATCGGCTCCGCCGTGGTTCCCGAACTGCTCGACGCCGGCCATCAGGTCGTCGGCTTGGCTCGCTCCGATGCTTCGGCCGAGGCGCTCACCGCTGCCGGAGCCGAGGTCCATCGCGGCGCGCTTGACGATCTCGACTGCCTGGGCAGTGCCGCCGCGGCGTCGGACGGGGTGATCCACACCGCGTTCAAGCACGACATCGCGTTTTCCGGAGGCTTCGCGGAGGCTGCCGCAGCAGATCGGCGCGCGATCGAGACGATCGGTGCAGCCCTGGCCGGTTCTGACCGGCCGCTGGTCATCGCCGCCGGGCTGGCGGGCCTGTCGCCCGGCGCGATGGCGACCGAGGAGGATGCCGGTGATCCCGACGCGCCTGCATCGCCTCGCCTTGCCTCTGAGGTGGCGATCCGCGCAATGGCGCAGCGGGGCGTGCGTTCATCAAGCCTGCGACTCGCTCCGACCGTTCACGGCGATGGAGATCACGGCTTCGTCGCGATGGTGATCGCGATCGCGCGCGAGAAAGGTGTGTCGGGCTACGTCGGAGATGGCACCAACCGCTGGCCCGCGGTGCACCGGTTCGATGCCGCGCGTCTGTTCGTGCTCGGGCTGGAGCGCGCCCCGGCGGGATCGACCCTGCACGCAGCCGCCGAGGAGGGCGTGCCGGCCCGCGCGATCGCCGAGGCGATCGGGCGCCACCTCGACCTCCCGGCGGTGTCGATCTCACCCGAGCAGGCCGGCGAGCACTTCGGCTTCCTGGGCGGCTTTTTCGGGGCTGACATCCCCGCCTCGAGCGCGCTGACGCGGGAGCGGCTGGGGTGGGAGCCGACCCAGCCCGGGCTGATCGAGGATCTCGACCAGGGCCACTACTTCGCCGGCCCCGCCATCTGACCAGAGGCGCCGGCGTCCACCAGGACGCGGCGGCGGCGACGGGGACTGGCTCAGCGCTGGGCGAGCCAGTCGCCGAGTCGGTGGCGACGATTGGTTGGCCGTGAGCGCCTCGGGCGGCATCGGAGGCAAGCCACACGATCGGTGGACCCACCACCGCGGGACCCAGCAGGGCGTCGCGGACGCCCTCATCATCAGCGCGGGCATCGAGGATCGGTATCCACTCGCGTGACAATGCCCCACGCCCCCCGGTGGGATCGACCAGCAGACGGAGGAGGTCATGGGCAGCAGTGACGGACAGCCAAACGCGGGACGGCCCGGCGAGCACGGTGAGGACCGAGTGCGGCAGCGTCCGCTCGCTGAGACACGATGGGCGGTGTGATTCCGCCCGGCTGCCACGATCTGTTCTGCGCCAGTGGCCGTCGGCGCCTCGCTGTCCCGGCTGCGGGTGGCGCGGGCCCGTGTGCTGCAACTGCGCGACGCGTTCTTTCTGGTCGGGTGGCGGTGACGCTCGTGGTTCAGCTGCTCGTCGGTCTGAACGCGGCCGCCGATCCGTGGGAGGTCGGCTCAGTTGGCGCCATCGCGATTCTCGTCATCGTCTGCTTTGCGGTTGGCATCGCGCGCGCCCCGGAGCTTGGCCAGCCGGGGGGCAGCGCCTGATGGCGGGGGTGGACCCCGAGACCAAGCCGGGCGTCACCCCCCCGTCCGGCCGGCCGTATCCGCCGCCCGCGCACTCCGAGCCGCATTGGCCGGCGCAGGCAACGGTGCTGGTGGCGATCGGGCTGCAGCTGCTATTACCCGAACGGGTCACGGCCGGCCCGACGTGGCTGCTGCCGGTCGGCGAGGCGGTCCTGCTGATTGGTCTGACGCTCGCCTCGCCTCGCCGGCTGGAGGGCGAGCATCAGGGGCGCCGACGGCTGGCGCTGGCGCTGACCGCCCTGGTCAGCCTGGCGAACATCACCTCGTTGGTGATGCTCACCCACCAGCTGCTTCGGCACGGCGTGACGACCAAAGGCCGGGAGCTGATCGTCGCCGGGGCCTTGATCTGGCTGACCAACGTGCTGCTCTTCGGGCTCTGGTACTGGGAGACCGACCGGGGTGGTCCGGGCACGCGGGCCGCCGGCCGCGACCACGCCCCGGACCTGCTCTTCCCGCAGATGAGCGATGATCGCATCGAGCCGCGTGAGTGGCGCCCGATGTTCATCGATTACCTGTACGTCTCGCTCACCAACGCGGCCGCCTTCAGCCCCACCGACACGATGCCGCTGACGCCGGCCGCGAAGAGCATCATGGGGCTGCAGTCGATCGTGTCGCTGGTGACGATCGGGTTGGTGATCTCGCGGGCCGTCAATATCCTCTAGCGGGTCTCGCCGGCGAGGCGACCAGCCGCGTCCGGCCTCGCCCTCCGGCCGCTCACGGGTAGCCGGGAGAGGTGCTCGAGGTGGTCGTCGTGGTGGAGCTGGGCACGGTGCTCCGTGACACCGACGTGGCGAGGACGTGCCAGACCCCGTTGAAGCTCGCGATCCCCTCGCCGGTGCTGCGGCGCGTCTTGCCACCGTCCCCGACAAAGGTGTAGAGGATGCGGCCGGCGAGCGTGAGCTGGCGCAGCCCGTTGCGGCGCAACTCGCCGAGCGTCCCGCGGATCCCAGCTGCCGAGCTCAGTGCGCTCGTCGCCTTGGTCGACGTCACCGGGATCCACACTGCGAAGCAGCCGTTGGCCTTCGTACACTTCAGGTGGCGAGCGGTCTCTCCACTCAGGGTGTAGACGGTCAGGCCGCGGGACGTGGCGACGACGCTCTCCGCCTTGCCGGCGACAATCACGTTCTTGGCCAGGCCGAGGCTCGGGGCGGAGCGCGCCAGCGCCATTCCGGCGACGGCGATGATCGCGATCGCGGCGACTAGGACCGTGGCGATCCGGCCGTAACGGCGGTGTTCGAAGCGCGAGATGCGAGTGGTGGGACGTTGCATGCGACTTTCCGTTTCCTCGGGGGCGGTCACAGGCAAGGACGCCAGCTAGCCAGAGACCTTCCCGGGTAGCTTCTCGTGCACACGACAAAGTCAGGAGACAGCGACATGCCGCTGAGCATCGAACGCGTTGAGGATTGGCTGGGCCGGCCGTTAGTCGGATCTGACGGTGAGAAGATCGGAAAGCTCGAGGACCTCATCTTCTCCTCCTCGGGCACCCCGCTGTTCGCCGCGGTCTCAACCGGGCTGTTCGGCCGGCGAACGACGCTCGTCCCCCTGCATGACGCGAGCCTGACCCCCGACCACGTCAGCGTTCCGTACACCAGGGACCAGATCAAGGGCGCCCCCCAGCTCGATGAGCCCAGTGAGATGAGCGGGGATCTCGAGGATGCCTCGGCCGGGCACTACGGCCTGCCCGCCCGGCAACGCACCGACGATGGGGCGTACGTCAGCGCCGGCGAGCGCGCACGCCAGGGCGAGCGCGCCCGGGAAGCCGAGGCGCAGGCCGGCGAGCTCGAGGAGCGGGCAGGCGCGCTGGGCCAGCAGGCGCAGGACGCAGAACAACAGGCTCAGAGTGCCCGCGCGCGAGCGGACTCGCTTGCCCGCGAGCATCAGGAGGCGCTCGCCCAGGCCCAGCAGGCGCGCCGAGCTCAGCAGGAGCTCGCGACTTAGTGGTCTGGCCCGGACGTGCGATCCGGGACGTAGCTGGGTGGGATGCGCCTTCGAGGATCGTCGGCTGCCGAGTTCGTCGCCGAGGTCGCGGTCCTTTTTGCGCTGGCCGTGTCGATCGCCGCGGCGCATTCCGCGAGCGCCCTGGCGCCCATCCGGGGAGGCTGGTCTGGCGCACCCGCGCCGCCGATGAGGGCGGGCTCAGCAACACGGTTAGCTTCTGTCCGATCGGCCCGCCGGCGTTTCTCCCGATGGCCAGCGCGTGGTGTTCGCCCTGGACGTTCTGAGCACAACGGCGGCCGGCGCTGGCTCGGGCCGGTCATACGTTTCGGACAGACCGCCGGCGGATCGTCGGGCAGCGCGGAGATCCCGTCTGCGCCACCCTGAAGGGGCGATGGTCTCCAGACGCGTTCACGGCCTGCGCGGGGGCGATGCCCTCCGGGTCGCTCCGCACGGCGGCATCACCGGCACCGCGACCAGCTCGCTGTGGTTCGAGCAGGCGATGGCCCACGAGTCCGGCTCAGCGCAGGCCGAGGCCGAGCTCCCGGCCTCGGCCGACGTGGCCGTCGTGGGCGGCGGCTTCACGGGGCTCTGGACGGCGCTCGCGCTCAAGCGGCGCCGGCCGAGCGCCGAGGTCGTGCTGCTCGAGGCGGATCTGTGCGGCAGCGGGGCCAGCGGCCGCAACGGAGGCTTCATCCTCACGTCGTGGTCGAAGTTCTCCAGCCTGCGCACGGCGTGCGGCGAGGCGGACGCGATCGCCTACGGACGCGCGGTGCAGGACGGGGTGGGGGCGATCGCCCGGTTCTGCGCCGACCATGAGATCGACGCCCTGCTCCGCGGTGAGGGCTGGCTGTGGGCGGCCACCAATGACGCCCAGATGGATTCCTGGCAGAAGACCGTCGAGCAGCTGGACGCCGCCGGCGCCCGGCCGTTCGAGCTCGTCGGCGCCGAGGCGGTGCAGGCTCTGACCGGCTCCCCGGTCCATCGGGGCGGGGTCGTCGATCCGGCGGCGGCCGTCGTCCAGCCGGCCCTGCTGGCCCGGGGTCTGCGCCGGGCGGCGATCGCCGCCGGGGTGATCGTCTGCGAGCGGACCCCCGTGCAGACAATCGAGGCGACGGTCTCCCCGATGCTCATCACCGCCCGCGGCCGGCTGCGTGCCGAGCGCATCGTCCTGGCGACCGGCGCGTGGGCGGCGGCGATCCCCGAGGTCCGGCGGGCGCTGGTGGTGATCGCGTCCGACATCGTCGCCACCGAGCCGATCCCCGACCGGCTCAAAGAGCTCGGCTGGCGTCGCGGGCTGGCGATCTCGGACTCGCGCCGGCTGGTCAACTACTACCGCCAGTCCGAGGACGGACGGGTCGTGTTCGGTAAGGGCGGGGGAGGGGTTGCGCTGCACGGGCAGATCAGGCCCGGATTCCTGGGCGCCTCAGCTCGCGCCCGTGACATCACGGGCCAGTTTCACTACGTCTTCCCGATGCTGGCCGACGTGCCCGCGCCCCGGTCATGGCGGGGCCCCGTCGATTACTCGATCAACGGCCTGCCGTTCTTCGCCGAGCTGCCCGGACGCTCCGGGCTGATCGTCGGGGCCGGCTTCTCGGGCAGTGGCGTCGGTCCCGCCTACACCGCCGGAGACATCCTCGCCGCGATCGCCCTCGGAGAGGACGACCATCCCGGACCTGAGGGGCTCTGTCGCCTGCCAGGGGGCGCGATGCCGCCTGAGCCGCTGCGCTTTGCCGGCGGCGTCGCGGTGCGCGCCGCCGTCGCGCGCAAGGAGGCTGACGAGGACGGAGGCCGGCGGGCCGGGCGAGTCACTCGGGCACTGGCGGCGCTGGATCCGACGAGCTTCGTCGATCGCGGGTGAGCCAGTACGGTGGCTTCACGCCCCTCTAAGGGAGGTACCGATGGACTGGAAGCAGATCGCCGACCGCGCCAAGCAGGTCGCTGACAAACGTGGCGGATCCGAGAGCCTCAAGCAGGACGCGGCGGAGTTGCGCGACATCGCCCAGGGGAAGGGGTCCCTGTCTGAGAAGCTCGGCCGGGCCGCGCAGGCGATCAAGAAGCCGGGCGCTTCGCGCGAGCCCGGTGTCCCGCAGGAGCCCGTGGCCACCGGTCACCCGGAACCTCCAGCGCCGGCGTCACGAGGCGGGGACACCCCTCGGCCGTAAGCGCACTCTCACCGGCGCCTTGCCGGGGGCTTAGCTCGTTTCGCCACCGTCACGGCATGACGGCCAACCAGGGAGCGATCGTGCGAGGACATTGGTTTGCGGCGGCGGCCGCCGCTGTCGCCATTGGCGTGACGGGATGCGGCGGGACTTCGTCACACGGCCATGCGACGGCGTCGGCGAGCAGGCCGCTGCACGTCTACCGGGTGACGATGAGCGGCCGTGCCGAGCGCCCGCACGGAGCCCCGCATGGCTTCGGGGTCGGGGTGATCGCAATCCACGCCGGATCGGTCGTGTGCTGGCGATTTGCTCATCTGCATGGCTTCGTGAGTGCGACGGTGGCTCACATCCACACCGGTTCCCGGGGAACGTCGGGTCCGGTGCTGATCCCGCTGTCCACGGCGCCGGCGCTGCACCATCAGGGTTGCGCCCACGCCAGCGCCGCCGCGATCACCGCGATCGAGCGTGATCCCAGTGGCCACTACGTCAACGTCCACAGTGCCCACTATCCGGCCGGCGCGGTGCGCGGCCAGCTCTGACCGGCGGGGGCCGTCAGGACAGACCGAGGGACCGGGTCAGGAAGGCGCGCTGCTCGTCGTGGATCTCGCCGGGAAGACGCGCGAACCACTCACATCGCCCGCGGAGATCTGTCGCCGTGGGCGGGCCGCTGGTGGCCCGCGCGGCGAAGGCGAGCCCGACCGGTGAGTCCAATCCGTGCTCGTAGTGGCTGGGGTATTCGATGTACCCGAGCAGCTCGCCCGCCGTGACCGCAAGCCCGAGTTCCCCGTCGGCGACGCGCGCGACGGCGGCGCGCACCGGTTCGCCGAAACGGACCGTGCCTCCGGGCAGGTGCCAGAGCCCCTGACAGGGGCCGCTCTCGCGCAGCGCGAGCAGGACGCCGCGGCCCGGATCGGCGATCACCACCTCCACGGTGAGCCGGGGGACCCGACTGAAGATCGCCTCGAACTCAGCCTGGGGCAGCGGACCGCGCACTGGTCAGCCGGTGTGGCCGATCTGCCCGACCGCGCCGCGCAGGCCCACGCAACCCACACAGGCGATGCAGCCCTGGCAGTCGACACACCCCACGCAGGCGACGCACGCGAGGCAGCCGACGTTGCCCAGTCCGGCCACGATAGCCGCCGAGCCCACCACGCCGGCACTCAGCGCGACGGCGGCGCTGCCGACCACGGCGGCGCTCTGCGCCACCCCGGCGCTGCCGACCACGGCGGCGCTCTGAACGACCCCGGCGCTCCCCACCACCGCGGCGCTCTGGCTCACCGCGACGCTGGCGGTGACCGGGCCGGTGAGGTCACCCAGAGCGGCGCCGTCCTCGGCGGTCACGGCTGCGTGCCCGGCTCCGGGGGTCTGCGCGCCTCAGCGAGCGGCCGGCCGTCGTCCTCCGTGGCGAACGCGGGCGGCCAGCCGCCGTGCCAGTTGTCGCGGCCGCCGTCCATGGTGAGGACCGCGCCGGATACGAAGTCCCCGGCCGGCGAGGCCAGCCATGCGACCAGCCAGGCGATCTCCTCGGGACGACCGAGCCGGCCGAGCGGAATCGTGCTCGCCAGGGCGTCCACGATCGGCTGCGGGCACTTGGTGTAGAGGGTCTCAGTGCCGAACTGGCCGGCGGCGATCGCGTTGAGTTTGATCTGATGGCGTGCCCACTCGATCGAGAGCACCCGCATGAGGTTCTCCACCGCAGCCCGGGCCGCTGAGGAGTGGGCCATCCCCGGCAGGCCTTGGTGCGGCGAGAGGGTGATGCTGACGACTTTGCCCGCGCCTGCCGGAATCATGGCGCGGGTCGCCACCGCATGGGTCATCAGCCAGGTGCCTTCGACATTGAGCCGCTGGACGGTTCGAAAGCCCTTGGGCGTGATGTCCTCGGCCGCGGCGAGGAACTGGCCGCCGGCGTTGTTGACGAGCAGATCGATCCGGCCGTGACGCTCGAGTACGCCATGGACCAGCCCGGCCACCTCGTCCTCCTCACGGATGTCGCACACCGTGGCGGTGATCCGCCCGTCGGCCGACAGGCCGGTGGTCTGAAGCAGCGGCTCGGCTCGGCGTCCGCAGATCTCGACCGCCGCGCCCAGGCCGGCGAGCTCCACCGCGATCGATTGGCCCAGGCCGGTCCCCCCGCCCGATACGAGCGCCACCTGGCCGTCGAGCAGACGGTCGCGGAACACCTGTGACGCCATCGCCGCACAGTGTCGCAAAACCCTGAGCGGGACGACCGTGGGCGTTGACCCCGGGGCGCACGCGCTCGTGCCGACCCGAGCGGATAACTGACCCTTCACGAGACGGTCACACCGCCGGGGGCGGGCTGGAGCAGAAGCCACCCACGGCTCGGGATCGAGGGTGACACGATCGAGGTCCGCCTACGTGACGGCCGGGCTCTGACCACCGTCGTGGGCCCGGCGGTCCCATCGTCGGGGCACTTTCCCGTGCCCAAGACGACGCCGTGCACGTTCACGATCACCCTCATCGTCCGTTCCGGCCGGGTGCGACTCGATCCTCACGCGTTCTCGATCCTCGACGAACTCGGGCGGCGCCACGCGCCGAGACTGTCTCTGCGGGTGGGCGGTCAGGTCCCGTCGACCGTCGGCGCGGCGCTCGGTCGTGCTCAGCGCGCGGGCCGTGCTACCCACGGGCAGTGGGCAGTTGCGATGGAGCCCGGTCAGCGGCCGCCCGACGGCTTCCTGGGACTTCTCGGTCGAAATCGACTGAGGAGCGACCATCCCGGGCAGCCGTGCCATCAGCGGTTCGCGCCGGTCAACGGCATGGCCTGGGGTTGGCTGTCAATATGCGTTCCGGGATCTCCGAGAGCCATCTCACCACACCACCCGGGGCGCGCCGCCCGCGCCGCCTGCGCCGTATCGCGGCCGCCGTCGACGCGCGCCCAGGGGGGCAGGATGCCGCCGCGCTGGGTGCGGCCCTGGCTGGCGCCGGCGGTGCCGAGCTCGTGCTCGCGTCGGTCGAGCCGGATCTCCTGCGGGTGCTCCCCGGTTGCGATGCGACGCTGATGCACCGCGAGACGCTCGCGATGCTGAGCGAGACCCAGCGGCGGTCCGCAGCGAGTGCGCGGACGTGGGCAGACCACGACCGCTCGGTCGCCCACGGCCTTCAGCGCATGGTTCGTGCCGAGCGCCGCGACCTGCTCGTGGTCGGTTCGAGTGCTCGCGCGCGGGCCGGCGAGGTGGCGATCGGTCGGCTCACGCGTGGGCTGCTGCACGACCTGCCGTGCCCGGTGGCGATCGCTCCGAGTGGACTCGCGGATCGATCCCCACTCGCCCTCCGGGAGATTGCCGTCGGCTACGACGGCGGCCTCGAGGCCCAGCGTGCCCTGGCGTTGGCGGCCGGCTTGGCGCTCGCCTCGGGGGCACGGCTCAGCGTCTGCGGGGTCGTCGACGACCGCATCCCCTCGCTGGGGTGGCCGCAACTGTGGCCGGGCGCCATGGCCGACGCCTGGCAGGAAACCATGGCCGAGGAGGAGGCGGTCCTGCGGGAGCGGATCCAAACCGCGCTGGAGCCCCTGGCTCTCGACGCGTCGGCCGAAGTGCTCCGCGGGCGGCCGGCCGCGGCTCTGCTGCGGCGTTCGCGGGGTGCCGATCTGCTGGTGATCGGATCGCGGCGCTGGGGGGCCCCGGCACGGGTCATCCTCGGGGGCACCGGGGAGGGGCTGGCGCACGGCGCCCGCTGCGCGCTCCTCGTGGTCCCACGGGCCACGGGGAGGATTTGAGCTCCGGCGCCGGGCTGGAAACCGTCGTGCGGGCGGGATCGGCATCATTGCCAGCATCGCCGGCCCGCTGACCAGCCTCCCGCAGTGGCGTGACTTCGCGGCTGACGAGGCGTTACTCGGCGATCTACTACGCGAAGTGATCACGCTGGCGGAGGGTCCCGAAGCGGTCGGACTGCTTGATCGTGCCGTCGCGCTTGGCCGTGCGGCGCGGCTCGGTGGCGATGACGCCGCTGACGCGCTCGCTGTGCTCGTGAGCGAGTTGAGCCTCGAGCGGGCCGAGGTCCTGGTCCGCGCGCTGACCCGCTGGTTTCAGCTCGTCAATCTCGCCGAGGACAACGAGCGCGTCCGCCGGCTGCGCGCAGCCGACGGCAGTGCCGCCGCTACCGCGCGAGCTGACGGGCGCGCCGTCGAGCCCCGCTCGGGTTCGATCCGCCAGGCGGTGGCCGCGCTCGCCCACACCGGGATGCAGGCGCGGGAGCTCGAGGACGTGCTCGCCCGGGCCGAGCTGCGCCTGGTGATGACCGCCCACCCGACCGAGGCCCGGCGCCGCACGACGATCGACAAGCTCGCCCGCGTGTTCACGATCCTGCGTGAGCTCGACGAGGTGACGACCGCAGACGAGGCGGGAGCTCGGCGGCGTCTGCTGGCCACGATCCAGGAACTGTGGACCTCCGATGACCTGCGGGCGATCTCGCTCACGGTGCTCGATGAGGTCCGCGGGGCACTGCTCCACTTCGCCTCGACGCTGGCCGAGACGGTGCCGCGGATCTACCGCGACCTCGAGGACGCGATCGCCGAGTCCTTCGTGGGCGCCATCTCCACCGTCCCCCCGCTGCTCAGCTTCGGCTCCTGGATCGGCGGCGATCGCGACGGCAACCCGTTCGTGACCCCGCAGGCCACCGTGCAGGCGCTGGAACTGATGCGGGAGCAGTGCCTGCGCCTGCTCGAGGCCAGCGCCGAGCGGCTGGCCGGCCGTCTTTCGCTCTCCGAGCGCCTCGCCGGCCACCCGGCGGGCCTGGCGCCGATTCTCAACTCCGGAGAGCGTGATTTCCCGGAACTCGCCGCACAGCTCGGCACGCTCAACCCCGAGGAGCCCTACCGGCGCGCTCTGACGTTCGTCCGCGAGCGCATTCGCGCCACGCAGCACCGCACCCCCGGCGGCTACCCCGAGCCGGCGGAGCTGCTCGGCGATCTGCGCCGTGTGGAGGCCTGCCTGCTCGAGGGCCCCGGCGTGTTGACCGCCGCGGGTGACCTGCACGACGTGATCCGCCAGGTCGAGGTGTTCGGCTTTCACTTCGCGCGGCTGGACATCCGCGAGCACGCGTGCGTCCACCGGCGCTCGCTGGCCGAGATCTTCTCCGCGCTCGGGGTCTGCCACGACTACGACGGACTCTCAGACGATGAGCGCTGCACCGTGCTGAGGCGGCACATCGCCGATCGCCGTCCGCTCGTCCCGGCCGACATCGGCGAGTTCTCGGCCGGCACCCAGGAAACGCTGCAGACATTCCGCATGCTGCGTGAGACGCTTGCCGTCTCTCATCGCGGCGCAGTCGAGACCTACATCGTGTCGGGCACCGAGCGGGCGCCGGATCTGCTCGAGGTGCTGCTGCTGATGAAGGAGTCCAGCCTCGCGGCAGCCGGCGGGGGAGAGGCCCGTCTGCGGATCGTGCCCCTGTTCGAGGCCGGGGCAACGCTCGAGGCGGCGCCCGAGACGATGGCCGCCCTGCTCGCCGTTCCGGAGTACCGCGAGGCGCTGCGGGCCGTCGGCGACGAGCAGGAGATCATGATCGGCTACTCGGACTCCAACAAGGACGTTGGCTATCTCGCCTCGGGATGGGCCGCCTACCGGGCTCAGGCCCGGATCGCCGAGGTGTTGCGCGACCACGACGTGCGCTGGGTCTTCTTTCACGGTCGCGGCGGGGCGGTCGGCCGAGGCGGAGGACCGACGAGCACCGCGATTCTCGCCCTGCCCGCAGGCACCGTTCAGGCCCGGTTGAAGATGACCGAGCAGGGGGAGGTGCTCGCGGCCAAGTACGCGGTCGGGCCGATCGCCCATCGCGAGCTCGAGCTCTCGCTCGGCGCGACGCTGCGCTCGGCAGCGGGCCCAGAGGCCGGGCGTCGCGAGCAATACGAGGATGTGCTCGGGGCCATGGCCCGAGAGTCCGAGGCTATGTACCGCCGCGTCGTGCATGACGACCCTGACTTCGTGGCCTTCTTCGAGGCCGTCACTCCGGTGCACGAGATTTCGCGCCTGCGGCTCGGCTCGCGTCCGGCCCGGCGCGGCAGCGCGCAGGGGATCGAGGATCTACGGGCGATTCCCTGGGTCTTCGCCTGGACGCAGTCGCGGATCGTGCTGCCCGCGTGGCTGGGCCTCGGTACCGCTTTGGCGGGGGCACGCGAGCGCCACGGGGTTGAGCTGTTGCGCGAGATGGCCGGCGCGTGGCCCTTCTTCGCCACGCTGCTGTCCAACGCCGAAATGGGCTGCGCAAAGGCCGATCTGGCGATCGCCCGCCGCTACGCGGAGCTGTGGCAGGACCCGCGCTGTGAGCAGATCTTCGAACCGCTGGCCGCGGAGCTTGAGCTGACCATCGCCGAGCTGTTGGCGATCCGCGGCGCGAGCCGGCTGCTGGATCGCGATCCCGTGTTGCAGGCGTCGATCGACCGCCGCAACCCGTTCGTCGATCCGCTCTCGTTCGTGCAGATCGAGCTGTTACGGCGGTTGCGCGAGCAGCCCGAGGAGCCGCCCGAGCAGCTCGGGCGGCTCAGCCGGCTGACCGTCAACGGGATCGCCAGCGGCCTGCGCAACACCGGCTGACCCGGGACCTGCCCCGCACGTGTGTACATTGTGCGCCGTGCGCCGCCGCCTGCCCCTGCTGACGCTGCTCGTCCTCTTGGCTGTCGTGCTGGCCGGCTGCGGAAGCTCGTCGAGCTCCAGTAGCAGCGCCGTCAGCCAGACGGGCGCCGCCGCCGGCTCGCCGACCAGCTCCGCCGCCGCCTGTACCCCCGGTGCGCTGGCGACCCAGAGCCAGGGCGTGCTCACGGTGGCCACCGACTCGCCGGCCTATCCGCCGTATTTCGTCAACAACAACCCGACCAACGGCAAGGGTTTTGAGAGCGCGGTCGCCTACGCGGTGGCCGCCAAGCTCGGCTACCCCGCCGCCAAGGTCAGGTGGACCAAGGAGCCGTTCGACGCGTCCTACGCGCCGGGGCCCAAGAGCTTTGACTTCGACATCAACGAGATCTCGATCACGCCCGCGCGGTCGCACGTGGTTGACTTCTCGGCGCCGTACTACACCAACCCGCAGGGCGTGATCGTCCCCAGTGGCTCGCCGCTGGCCCACACGACCACCCTGGCCGCCCTGCGTAACGCGAACATCGGCGTGCAGATCGGGACGACGAGCCTCTCGGCGGTCACCGAGCTGATCAAGCCCTTAGGCCAGCCCCAGGTCTTCAACACCTCCAATGATGTGGTCAGCGCTTTCAAAATCCATCGCATCAACGCGCTTGTCACCGATCTGGCCACCGCCTTCCAGCTGACCGCGACGTCGTTGCCCCACACCACGATCGCCGGGCAGTTCAGCGCCCCGGGCGGCGACCGCTGGGGCCTTCTGCTCAGCAAGGGCTCGAAGCTGACCCCGTGCGTCAGCCACGCCGTGTCGGCGCTGAGCAGCGATGGCACGCTGGCCAGATTGAGCCATCGCTGGATCGCCTCCGCGGCCAGCGCCGCCGTCCTGCACTGACCTGATTCATCGCCGCTGTCGGGCCTCTGAGTGAGCACCCCGCCCCCTCTCACCACCCGCGAGGACCGCGCCCGGGTCCGGCGCCGCCGCACGCGCCGCTCAATGGCGATCTCGGGAGTCTCGACGCTGATCGTGCTCGGCGGCCTGGGCGCGGTGCTGGTCACCAGCCCGGGCTGGCACGCCCTGCGGATCACCTTCTTCTCCTGGAGTGCGTTTCGCGACTCGTTCGGACAGGTGCTGAGCGGATTCTGGCTCGATGTGCGGCTGTTTCTGATCGTCGAGGTCATCGTCCTCGTGCTCGGCATGCTGATTGCCCTGGCCCGGACGATCCACAGCCCGGCGCTGTTCCCGTTGCGCCTGCTGGCGATCGTGTTCGTCGATGTCCTGCGGGGCGTGCCCACGATCCTCGTCGTCTATCTGATCGGCTTCGGCGTGCCGACGCTGGCCTTCAGCGGGATCCCGACCGGCGCGGCGTTTCTCGGCGGGGCTGCGCTGGCCCTCTGCTACTCGGCGTACGTGTCAGAGGTGTTCCGCGCCGGGATCGAGTCGGTGCACCCCAGCCAGGCTGGAGCCGGGCTCGCGCTCGGCCTGACTCCCACCCAGACGCTGCGCGAGGTGATCCTGCCCCAGGCGGTCCGCCGGGTCGTCCCGCCGTTGCTCAATGACTTCATCTCGCTGCAGAAGGACGTGGCGCTGATCTCGATCCTCGGACCTCAGGAGGCCTTCCGAGTCGCCCAGGTGTTCGCGGCCTCGACCTTTAACTACACGCCGCTGTTGGCCGCGGCCGCGCTGTACCTGTGCGTGACGATCCCGCTGACCCGGATCGTGGATCGCCTCCAGGCTCGCAGCCGCCGCGAGCGGGGCGCGGCGCTCGCGCTGGGACCACGATGAGCGCGGTCCTGCAGATGCGGGGGGTGACCAAGGCCTACGGCGAGCACGCTGTGCTGCGTGGGATCGACCTCGAGGTCGGCGAGCATCAGGCGGTCGCGCTGATCGGTGCCTCGGGCTCGGGCAAGTCCACGCTGCTGCGGTGCGTTGACCTGCTCGAGGAGATCGACGACGGGGACATCCTGCTCGACGGCGAGCCGATCACGGCGCCCGGCACCAACCCGGTCGGGTTCCGGCGCCGCCTCGGACTGGTGTTTCAGGCCTACAACCTGTTCCCGCACCGCAGCGTGATCGAGAACGTCATTCTCGGCGCCGTCCGCGCGCAGGGGATCGAGGAGGCACAGGCACGGCGCGAGGGTCTGGCGATGCTCGAGCGCTTCGGGCTCGGGGGCCGCGGCGAGGAGTATCCGGACCGCCTCTCCGGCGGTCAGCAGCAGCGGGTGGCGATCGCCCGGGCGCTGCTGACGCGGCCGCGTGCGCTGCTCTTGGACGAGGTCACCAGCGCGCTGGACCCCGAGCTGGTCGGGGAGGTTCTGGCGGTCATCCGGGAGCTCAAGGCGCAGGGCATGACAATGCTGATCGCGACGCACGAGATGAGCTTTGCCCGTGAGTTCGCCGATCAGGTCTGCTTCCTGGCCGACGGGCGCATCGTCGAGCGCGGCGCCCCCGCCGAGATCTTCACCGCGCCGCGCGAGGCCGAGACCCAGCGGTTCCTCGCCCGGCTGCTGGCCGCCGATCGGGTCTGAGCGCCGGCCTAGTGACGATTCGCCGTATGATGGTCACCGGCTCGCGCTCTCCGAGACCACTTGCGCGGGGTCGGGCTGGGCG
>JALYZB010000507.1 GCA_030945945.1 Actinomycetota bacterium
CGAGCCCGAACATCACCAGCGGATGGCGCAGCAGGCGATAGCCGAGCTGGCCCCGCGGAGTGCGGGCCTCGTACTCGCCCACGGTCAGGGTCGGTACGTCACCGACGCCGCGGCGCTCGAGATCGCCTGAGGAGGCGTGGTGCACCGCATGGTCGTGGCGCCAGCGCACAAAGGGGGCGAGCACGAACAGCCCGAACACCGAGCCCAGCCACGCGTTGGCGCGGCGGGAGTGAAACAGCGACCCGTGGGTGCAGTCGTGAAAGAGGATGAAGATGCGGACCAGGAAGCCCGCGGCGGGGATGGCCAGCGCCAGCGTCAGCAGCACCGACACGTCGAGCATGCGGTAGGCGAGCACCGAGATCGCCAGGTACGGCACCACCGCGGTGGCGATGTCGAGCAGGCTGCGACCCAGGCGCGGGCGCGAATACGGCGCGAGGATGTCTCTGTAGTTAGGACCGGCGGGTCGGGACACGGAAGGGCTCCAGTGCGGGTTCGACGAGCGTCGCGACTGACGGCGGCTCTGGGTCCACCGGTCCTGGTCGCTGCGAGCGTATGAGGGGACGGACGGACCCAGCTCAGGCGGCGCAGGGCGCTGCGAGAAAGGACCAGCCTGCGTTGAGGCTACCCGATCCTGGGCTGCGCAAGCAGCGTCTTGACGGACGACTGGCGTCCGTGACAAAGTGAGAAGTAGAACGTCTCACTTTGCGCAGGGCACCCGGCCCGCCCGCACACCGTCTCGACATCCCCACCGAACTTGGCCACCGACGCCCCCTCCAGCAGCCTCCTGCGCCCGCTCGCCGAGGACCTCCGGGCACGCCGTGAGCAGATCAGACTCGGGGGTGGGGCGGAGAAGATCGCCACCCAGCACGCCCGCGAGAAGCTCACCGCTCGCGAGCGCCTGGACCTGCTGATCGACGCCGGCAGCTTCGTGGAGCTCGGCATCCACGGCCGCCCGCACTTCTCGCAGGCCCCAATGGCCGGCATGGTCGCCCCCGCCGATGGGGTGATCACCGGTTACGGCAAGGTCAACGGCCGCCTGACCGCCGTCGTGGCCTATGACTTCACCGTCATGGCGGGTTCGATGGGCATGACCGGTGAGCTGAAGGTCACGCGACTGCGTGAGCTGGCGCTGACCAAGCGGATGCCGCTCGTGTGGCTGCTGGACTCGGCCGGGGCGCGGATCCAGGAGGCGGTCGGCTCACTGTTTGCGGGCTCGGGTCACCTGTTCCGCGAGGAGGTCGTCAACTCCGGCGTGATCCCCCAGGTCGCCGCCCTGATGGGCCCGTGCGCCGCCGGCACCGCGTACATCCCGGGACTGGCCGACTTCGTGCCGATGGTCAAGGGCCGAGGCTCGATGGCGCTGGCCGGGCCGCACCTCGTGCGGGCCGCGGTCGGCGAGGACGTGTCCCAGGAGGAGCTCGGTGGCTCGCGTGTCCACTGCCGCAAGTCCGGAGTGGGCGACCTCGAGGTGGCCGACGACCCCGAGTGCATCGAGGCGATCAAGACCTACCTGAGCTACTTCCCCCAGCACTGTCTGCAGGCTCCGCCGGTCCGCGAGACCGCCGATCCGGTCGACCGCCGCGACGACGAGCTGCTCGACGTGCTGCCCGAGTCCAACCGCAAGCCGTATGACATGTACGAGGTGATCCGACGGATCGTCGACGACGGCGACTACTTCGATCTCAAGCCGCAGTTCGCCAAGACGATCATCACCTGCCTGGCGCGCTTCGGCGGCCGCCCGGCCGGGATCGTGGCCAACCAGCCCAAGCATCTCGGTGGCATCCTCGACAATGACTCCGCCGACAAGGCGGCTCGTTTCATCAACCTCTGCAACGCCTACGGGATCCCGCTCATCTACCTGATGG
This sequence comes from Actinomycetota bacterium, assembly GCA_030945945.1. The sequence goes on from JALYZB010000507.1 coordinate 1,866, forward strand.
ACGTGCCCGGCTTCATGGTCGGCACCAAGGTGGAGCAGGCGGGGATCATCCGCCACGGCGCCAAGATGCTCTACGCGACCGCCAACGCGACGGTCTCGAAGATCACCGTGATCCTGCGCAAGGCCTACGGCGCCGGCTACTACGTGATGTGCGGACGCG
>JALYZB010000514.1 GCA_030945945.1 Actinomycetota bacterium
GTCCTGCGTCCCGCCGGGCCAGACCGCTTGACCGCGGGCCGGCCGGCCGGGTCGAACTCGGGGCCGGGCGCAAGCATCACCGCGCTGGCCGTGCCCGAGCAGGCCGTCAGCGAGACGCTGGCGCCCGCCGGCTGATCGGTCATCGCACCGGGGGCGCCGACGCCGCGACACCCGGCGCTGACAGACTGTGGCCATGATCGATCCGGCCGACGCGGCCGACACGCGCGATCGTCTCTCGCCTCGCCCCGATGGCCGACTCACCCGCCGCTCGCGCGACACCAGTGCGCTGCGCCGCTTCTGGAGGATCGCCTGGGACGCCAACATCACCGGGCAGGCGGCGATGATCGCCTACAACATGCTGCTCGGGGTCATCCCCATCGCGCTGCTCGGGTTATTCGTCGCCGGGCAGGTGCTGTCCAGCCACTCGGTCCAGCAGAGCGTCGTCACCGATCTGCGCGAGGTGTTCCCCGGTACCGCCGAGCCCACACTCAACCAGCTGCTAATCCAGATCACCAACTCGACCACGAGCACGGGCGTGCTCGCGCTGGTGGCGAGCCTGTGGCTCGGGTCGTCGTTCTGGGGCGCGCTGGACACCGCGTTTGCGCGCATCTATGACTGCAGCGCGCGCAAGTGGCTGGAGCAGAAGCGCTTCGGCCTCTCGATGCTGTTTGTCGTGCTGATGTTCATGGTCGCCACCGTGGGCGTGCCAACTGCGCAGAGCATCCTGCGCGCGGGGGTGGCCGGGCTGCCGTTCGATCTCGCCCACGTCGCCGTGCTGGTCTACATCGGCTCGCTTGCCTTCGGGGTCGCGCTGTTGTTCGGCTGCCTGACGATCATTTACACGCGCGTGCCCAACCGGCGGGTTCCGTGGCGAGCGGTGTGGCCCGGGACGCTGGGCGCGACCTTGGCGATCGTCGTGATCGACTACGGCTTCCCGCTGTATCTGTCGAACATCTCGACGATCGCGCGCTTTGAGAGCACGATCGTGTTCGTGCTGATCATGCTCGGCTGGTTTTACGCGCTGGCGCTGATCATCCTCAGCGGCGCGGTGGTCAACGCGCTGCGCCTGCGCCGGATCTGATCGATCCGGCACCGTTTCGGGGAGCCCCACTGACGGCGGCGCGGCCGGGTTGTTAGCGTGCCGTCCGTGGCCAGCGAGGGCGACCCCCAGCAGCTCCACGGCGGCCGGCTCGTGGCGCGTGGGCTGCGCGCCGCCGGGGTCAGCACGTTGTTCACGCTCTCGGGCGGACACCTGTTCTCGATCTATGACGGCTGCCGCGCGGAGGGCATCGAGATCGTCGACGTCCGCCACGAGCAGACCGCGGCCTTCGCGGCCGAGGGGTGGGCGAAGGTGACCCGCTCACTCGGGGTCTGCGCGCTGACCGCTGGGCCCGGGGTGACCAACGGGATGAGCGCGATCGCCTCGGCGCGCGAGAACCACTCGCCGGTGCTGGCCCTCGGCGGTCGTGCGCCGGCCTTCCGCTGGGGCCAGGGCTCCCTGCAGGAAATCGATCACGTGCCCTTCGTCGCCCCACTGACCAAGCTTGCGGCCACCGCCGGCTCGACCGGCGAGATTCCGAAGCTGCTTCACCGGGCGATGCGCGCGGCACTTGAGCCCCACTCCGGTCCCGCGTTTCTGGACTTCCCGATAGACCACGTGTTCACGGAGTCAGACGCTCCGGCGATCTCCGAGCCGCTGCCCGAGCCCTGGCGGGGTGCCGGCGCCAAGGGTGATCAGATCGAGCGGGCCGCCGCGCTGCTGCGCGACGCTCAGCGCCCGGTGATCATGGCCGGCTCGAACCTGTACTGGGGCCACGGCGAAGACGCGCTGCGCGCGCTCGCCGAGACGTTGCGGATCCCCGTGTTCCTCAACGGGCTGGGACGCGGCTGCCTGCCGGCAGATCACGAGCTCGCCTTCTCGCGCACGCGCAGCACCGGTCTGGGCGGCGCCGACGTGGCGTTGGTGATCGGCGTGCCGCTCGACTTCCGTCTCGGCTTCGGAGCCGCCTTTGGCGCCGACTGTTCGGTGATCGCGATCGATGTCGCCCCGCCCGAGCGCCCCCACCCGCGGCCGGTCGCGGCCGAGCTGGCCGGAGCACTGCCGGCCACGCTGGGCGCCCTGACCCAGGCCGCCGGCGGCGCCGCGGTGAGCGCCCGCGAGGGTTGGATCGCGACGTTGCGCAGCGCCGAGGACGAGAAGCGCGCCGGCGAGCGCGCCGAGCTCGCCGATCCGCGGGCGCCGCTGCATCCGCTGCGGATCTACGGCGAGCTGGCCGGAATGCTGGACCGTGACGCGATCGTTGTGGGGGATGGGGGCGACTTCGTCTCCTACGCCGGCCGGGTCCTGGACTCCTACACGCCGGGCTGCTGGCTTGATCCGGGGCCGTTCGGCTGCCTGGGCGCCGGTCCCGGCCAGGCACTGGCCGCCAAGCTCGCCCACCCCGACCGTCAGGTCGTGCTACTGCTCGGCGACGGCGCCTTCGGCTTCGCCGGCCTGGAGTTCGACACCCTCGCGCGCCACGGTGTGTCGGTGATCGGCGTGATCGGCAACAACGGGATCTGGGCGCTGGAGAAGTACCCGATGGAGTTTCTCTACGGGTACTCGGTCGCTGCCGAGCTGCGGCCACAGACCCGCTATGACCGCGTCGCCGAGGCGCTGGGCTGTCACGCTGAGCTGGTGGCAACGCCCGACGAGCTGCGCCCGGCGCTGGAGCGCGCCTTCGCCGCCGGCGGGCCTGCGCTGGTCAACGTGCTCACCGACCCGGGGGTCGCCTACCCGCGCCGGTCCAACCTGGCCTGAGCGTCTCCGGAAACGAAAACCGCTCGCGTGGAGGGCGGGCAATGTGCGATGCCATCGTCCAGCTTGGGTGACCCTGGCAGGTCTTGGCGCGTCCGCGCTGTGCTCACCCGGGTGTGCGCGCTCAGGGACGGTCACCGAGCGCAAGCGCGGCGCCGCGCAGGATGTCATGCTCGGAGATCTCGATCTTCTCAAGGCCGAAGCGCTGCGCGACGGCCAGGAAGATGAGACCGCCGGCGACGATCGTCGGCGCGCGATCCGGGTGCAGCCCCGCCACCTCGCGCCGCTGCGACAGCGGCATCGTGGCCAGCCGGGCGAGGATCTGCTCGCCCTCGGCTCGCGAGAGCTGATAGCCGTGGACCCGCGCGGGGTCGTAGGGGTCAAGACCCTGCGCGATCGCCGCCAGCGAGGTCGCGGTGCCGGCCACGCCGATCGCGCGGCTCACCCGGGCGGCCTCATCGTCGGGTACGGCGTCGGCGATGATCGCCTCCACGTCGGCGGTCAGCTCACGCTGGTCGGCCTCGGGCGGGGGGTCTGAGTGCAGGTGGCGTTCGGTCTGGCGCACCGCGCCGGCCTGGGTGGAGACGTGGAAGCTGACCTCGCGCCCGGCGCCGATCACCATCTCGGTCGAGCCGCCGCCGATGTCGAACACGAGTGTGGGCGTCGCGTCGGTCAGGTCACGCTCGCTCGTCGCGCCGAGAAAGGTCAGCCGGGCCTCCTCGTCGCCGCTGAGCACATGGGGGGAGAAGCCAAAGCGCTCACCGACGCTGGCGGCAAACCGCTCGCCGTTGGCCGAGTCGCGCACCGCACTGGTCAGCACCGCGATCCGGGCGTCGGCCCCGTGGCGGCCGATCGCGGTCTCGTAGTCAGCCAGGGTCGCGTACACCCGCTGCATCGCGTCCTCGCGCAGCATCCCGTCACGGTCCACGCCGGCCCCGAGCCGGGTCACCGTGCTGCGGCGCTCGAGCTCGGCGTCGACCCGCCCGTCGCTGACCTGCGCCACCAGCAGCCGGGTCGAGTTCGAGCCGATGTCGACGACGGCGACGGTGGCCATCAGTGGATCTCTCCGGTGGGCCTCACTAGCCCACCCCGTGGGGCATCGGCTCGCCGGCCAGCGCGGCCAGCAGGTTGTCGACTGCCAGCTCGGCCATCCTCTGACGGGCGGCGATCGTCGCCGAGCCGATGTGGGGCACGACGATCAGGTTGGGCGCGGTCAGCAGCGGATCGCCGGCGCCCAGCGGCTCGGGGTCGGTCACGTCCAGCGCGGCCCCGGCGATCTCACCGGCCCGCAGCGCCTCCCGCAGCGCGACCTGGTCGACGATCGGCCCGCGCGCGGTATTGACGAGGATCGCGGTCGGTTTCATCTCGATCAGGGCGGCCTCGTCGATCAGATGGTGGGTTTCGGGAGTCAGCGGGCAGTGCAGCGAGATGAAGTCCGAACGGGCGAGCAACCGCAGGAAGGTGACGCCGCCGCGGCCGGTGTGGATGACCTCCATCTCAAAGCCGGCCGCGCGGGCGGCGACGGCCCGGCCGATCCGTCCCATCCCGACGATCCCCAGCGTCGCCCCGTGCACGTCGCGTCCGAGGTGGGCGGCCGGCTCCCAGGTCCGCCATCGCCCCGCGCGGACCGAGGCCTCGGCGGCGGGCAGGCCGCGGGCGGCGGCGAGCAGCAGCGCGAAGGCGAGATCCGCGGTCGCGTCGGTGAGCACGTCGGGCGTGTTGCCAACCGCGATGCCGCGGGCGCGGGTCGCCTCGAGGTCGATGTTGTCATAGCCGACCGCGTAGTTGGCGATTGCCGACAGCTCGGGACAGGCGTCCAGGAGAGCGGTGTCGACACGGTCGGTGAGCATGCTCAGCAGACCGTGGGCAGCGGCGGCCTGCGCGGCGAGCTGGGCCGGCGTCGGCGGCACATCCTCGGGCCAGACGTTCACCTCGTGCTCCGCGCGCAGGCGCTCAAGCGCCGGTCCCGGCAGCGCGCGAGTGACAAAACAGCGGGCCACGGCTCGAGCCTAGCGGGCGCCCCGCGGAGCCGGGCGCGGCTCCTGCCGCCAGCGCGTCGGCCCGGGGGTGCCGCCGGGCCCGGTGCTCAGGCCAGCTC
>JALYZB010000319.1 GCA_030945945.1 Actinomycetota bacterium
CGCCCTCCTTGACAGGCAGCAGGATCTAGAACACCCGGCAGCCTGCCGCCGAGAGCGGCGGCGCGTCACTACAAGCTGCGCAACTCCCGATCCGCGGTCAACCGACCCAATCCCCAGCCCAGACACGCGCTCTCGCCCGCGCGCGCCATCCGTTCACCCCCAACTCGACCGGAGACCCAGGAAAGCAGGGCGCCGCGGGCGCGGAGAGCCGCATGCTCCGGCGAACCGGAAGTCTGCCGCGGATGCCGCGGCGCTCACGGTGCTCGTCCGGAGCGGCGACGACGTCAGCGGTCCCGCTGGCTACCGCTCGTGAAGCCTTAGCTCGGGCTGCAGCCCGGGTGCCGTGGACTACGGGTTCCGCGTCGGCGAGGCGGCAGCGTCTGCGGGTGAGGACCAGGGGGGTTTGTCACCCCGTTGGTGACAAACCCCCGGGGGCCCGCTACTTAGCCAGGGAGCTCATCGTCCGTGCCAGACGGGTTGGCGCTTCTCGAGGAACGCGGATATGCCTTCCTGAGCGTCTTCGGAGGCGGCGTTGCGGCTCATCACTTCCTGGCAGTGCGTATACGCGCCGGAAAGGTCGAGGTCGATCTGCTCGTAATAAGCGCGCTTGCCAGTCCGTACAGTTAGCGGACTCGCGGCGGCGATCTGACGGGCCAGGGTGTGCGTGCTTTCGGCAAGCTCCGCGGACTCGACGACGCGGTTGACGAGCCCCCAATCGGCGGCGGTCTGCGCATCGATCGGGGCGCCCGTGAGCAGCATCTCAAGCGCGCGCTTGCTACCCACGGCGCGGCTAACCTCGACCATCGGGGTGGAGCAGAACAGGCCAATCTTGACACCAGGGGTAGCAAACTTCGCGTGGCTGCTTGCGACGGCTAGGTCGCAGGCCGCGACGAGCTGGCAGCCAGCGGCGGTAGCCACGGCGTGCACGCTGGCGATCACCGGCTGGGGCAGCTCGTGGATCGCAGTCATCATCGCCGTGCAAGTGGCGAACACTTCCCGGTAGCCGTCAAGCTGAAGTCCGGCCATTTCGCCCAGGTCGTGGCCGGCGCAGAATGCCGGGCCACTCGCCCGTAATATCACGACCCGTATCTCAGGGTCGCCACTGAGTCGCTCCAACGCATCGATCAGCCGGTTCATCAGCTGCAGCGACAGCGCGTTGCGCTGCTCGGGGCGATTCAGCGTGAGGATCGCAATCTCGGCGTCGCGCTCCACCTGCAACATCTCGCTCGTGGCAGTCTCCACTGCTCCGCCCTCCTCACAGGTTGACCTCGGGTGCCTTTGATGTTACGCCGCACCGAGTATGTCCCTCAGTTCGGTGACGACCGTCGTTGGCGTCCACACTCGCGTCTCGGATCTCTACAGCTATCCGGACGATCAGATCAAGAACCGTCGCTACGGCGACACCGTCCATCGATCGGCCACACACCGTTGATCGAGCCCAACACCGCAGGCAGGTTGACCCGGCCTCAGCTCGGCGTGGTCATGGCCCGCACCCGGATCCGGGGGGCAGGCGTTGTTGACATAGTTCTTCGGGTTCCACAGGCCCTTCGCGTGCTCCGGTTGCGTAACTGCGGAGGAGTCCCACGCTCGGACGAGGATCTCGTGCTCTCCGGGTGAGAGGTCGATCGTGATCCTCCAGTGCCGCCAGGCCCACCGCGAGGTCATCGAGTAACTGTGCCTGAGTCCAACTGGTGCCGTGGTCGAGTGAAACGTCGATGCGCGCGACGCGACTATCCCCGCCCGCGACGCATAACCGCGCACCTCCACGGGGCCAGCCGAGATCGTTTGGCCATCAGCGGGTGACAATACGTCGGAGTTGAGTGCGACCAAGCCGAGCGGCATTCGCACGCCCGGGCCCGGCGCACCGTCTGCTGGCACCAACCGATAGACGACGTGCTGGAAGTATCCGGTGCCACGGCGCCGACCGGACCTCGATTCGCTCGAGCCACTTGACACTACGGGCGCCGATATAGCCGGGCACGACTACTCGCAGCGGCGCGCCGTGGACGGAGGGAGCGGCTCTCCGTTCATCGCCCAGGCCAGCAGGACCTCGGGACGAGGCGCCTGATCAAGCGGGATCGAGCCATCGAAGCGCTGGGCAGGTTGCGCCTCGGCGCACAGGTCAACGCCCTCGAACCCGGCATGAGCGGCCTCGTGCAGCGGGCGGCGAGCGCAAGCACATCGGCGAGCCTCACGCCTGTCCAGGTCGCCGTACCGGTGCGGCCCGAACCCCACGGCGCCTCGCCGGCAATATCACGGACTGCGATCAGGCCGGCGCGTCGGTTACCCGCGCACTGCGTCACGGTCAGCGCCCGTTCGCGGAACGCCTCGGGCAAGGTTGTCTGCGAAAGGCTCAACGGGTCCTCCGCCAGCGCAACAAGTCCTGTCTCAGCATTGAAAGGTCGTCCTCGTGGACGATCAGATCGGCACACTGCCCGTAGCGACCCATGACGAAAGCCTACGGGGCAGGGGGGCGAGCTCGAGCAAGTCCATATCCGTCGGGAGACTGCGCTCGCGCCCTGCTGCGAACGCGGGCGCGGCCGGCTTCAGGTAGAGATGGCCTCCGGCGGCCGCGCCCGCGGGGCGGTGGTCCAGACGACGTGGGTCGCGGGCTCGGTCTCGGTCTGCCCGTGGCGAGGAAGATGACGACGCCGATGACGAGAGCGGTGAGCGTCCACATACCCCATGCGATGCCCTGCCCGACCTGTGTGGCGACGGACCCGGGCATGCGTCGACGACGCCTCATCCGATCCCGAAGATGAGCGCGCCGACAAAGTGGCGGCGCTGCGGCATCTCCCGGGTCCACCCGACCTTCTGACCGGTGAAGACCGCGGTGACGCCAATCCGGCGGACGAGCCACGACCCCGCTGCGGCCACGACCATCGCTGAGGCCACGAGAGCTACAGCTCTACAAGCCGCCGATCAGGCCGCCAAGTTCGATTGATTTAGTAGAGATTCTCAGATGAGCAAGAGGTCCAAGATCGAGCGGTCGCAACGGCGCTTCAGGCGTAGCCGGCGGGATGGCGCTCTGCCCACGGCAGCGCCGACTCCAGCTGTGCCGCAACCTGGAGCAGGACTGCTTCCTCCGGTGCCAGCAGCTGTATGCCTACCGGCAATCCGTCAACCTCCCCGACGGGCAGGGAGATCGCAGCCCAGCCGGTGGCGTTGGCTACCGCCGTCCAGCCGGTCATCGAGAACTCGACGTCGAAGAAGGCGTCGACCGTGCCGCGTGAGGCGGACAGCGACCCCGGAGGGGGTGGCAGCACGTTGAGGGTGGGGCACAGCATTACGTCGCTTGACTGAAAGGCCTCGGCTGCCCGGCGGGTCTGCGCGTGGAGGTCAGCGATCGCCGAAGCATGGTCGACGGCGGTCAGCTCGAGGCCTTCGCGCAGCATGTCCCAGGTGACCGGATCAAGCTCGTCCGGCTCCAGAGGGCGTCCGAGCTCGCTGTTCAGCCATCCGAACGTAGTGGCGTTGTCGACCGCGTGAATCACCGAGATCGAATGGCGCATCACCTCGGGGTCGAGCTGGGGTGCGCCGGGCTGGACGTCGTGGCCGAGTTACTCCAGCGCTCGCGCAGCCAGGTCGGCGATCGCCTGGACGCGCGGGTCGACTCGGCCCGGGAACGGGGGGCCCTCAGCCACCATCACCCGCAACCTGCCCGGGTCGGCACCCACCTCGCTCGTGAACGGACGATCCGGCGCGGGCGCCGGATAGGGGTCGCCCGGCGCTGACCCCGCCGTGATATCCAGCAACAAGGCCGTGTCGCGCACCGTCCGGGTCAGGGCGTGCTTATTCACCAGCCCATCGAGCATCTGGCCTGCCGAGGGTGCGAATGAGCCGCGGCCGCGCCGCGGCTTCAGACCCACCAGCCCACAGCAGGAGGCCGGCATGCGGATCGAGCCGGTGCCGTCTCCGCCGGACGCGGAGCCGATCAATCCGGCGCAGACGGCGGCCGCCGACCCTCCGCTCGAGCCGCCCGGCGAAGCGCTCGGGTTCCACGGATCCAACGTGGGTCCGAACAGCGAGGGCTCCGTGGCGCAGTGGTTGCCGAACTCCGGGGTGTTGGTGCGTCCGCAGATGATCAGGCCGGCGGCCTGATCCCGCTGGACGGTCCAAGCGGTCTCGGTGGCGACGTGATCGCGCAGCGCGCGGGAACCCATCCGCTCCGGCAGCCCGGCCTCGGGCTCGGCGAGATCCTTGAGCAGGAACGGTACGCCCGCCAGCGGACCGTTCGGCAGCGGACCGGAGGCCGCCCGGCGGGCGGCATCGAACTGCTCGTGGACGAGGACATTCAGCTGCGCGCGTCCTCAAGGCGAGCAATGGCCGCGTGCACGAGCTCCAGCGCCGACACCGCCCCGCTGCGGACCAGAGCGGCCTGCTCGGTCACGTCCTTGAGCATCAACTCGGCGTCAGACACCGTCACCTCTCCGTCGACACCTCGTCGAGCACGCCTCGCTCAGCGAGCAGCTGCTCGAGCGCGTCGAGCCAGCAGGTGTAGTACGAGGCCGCCGGGGACTCGCCCACAACCGCTGGACGGGTCGCGATTGCGGCCGCGAGATGCCGGCGGAACTCGGGCCATGAGGCTCCGCTGCGTTGGAGCGCGACGATGCCCATTCCGAGCGCGCGGCCCTGCCAGGGCTCCTCGAACACGAGCTCACCGTTGTCGCGCGGGAGCGGCGTCTGGGCGCCTAGTGCGCGGTCGACCACCCCCAGCTCGGGCCCGCCGCCGTTCATGCGGTCGCGGACTCCCGCGCGATCGGGAGCCCGGTGCCGATCATGCAATTGCGGGTCACACACGCGGCCAGTTCGGCCTCGCTGCAGCCCTCGGTGCCACTGGGGCGCATGGGCAGCACCAGGTAACGGACCTCGGCGCTTGAGTCCCACACCCGGATCTCGACTTCATGCGCAAGCTCGACGCCGAACTCGCTCAACACCGCGCGCGGCTCTGACACGGCACGGGCACGGTACGGCGGACTCTTGTACCACGTCGGTGGCAGGCCGAGCACGGGCCAGGGATAGCAGGAGCACAGCGTGCAGACGACCATGTTGTGGATCGCCGGCGTGTTGGCGACCACGACCATGTTGTCGCCCTCGGCGCCCCCGAATCCCAGCTCCGCGATCGCCGCGCAAGCGTCGGTCAGCAGCCGCTCGCGATACCCGTCGTCGACCCAGGCCCGCGCGACCACCTTGGCGCCATTCTGCGGCCCCACGTCGCGTTCATAGCGCTCCACCACGGCGTCGATCGCGTCCGTCGAAACGAGACCCCGCTCAGCCAGCAGCGCTTCAAGCGCGCGAGCGCGGAGTTCGGCCCCGGAGGCAGGGCGGGGATGGTGATGGTCGTGGCTCATGCCGGCTCCAGATAGCTCTCCCACAGGTCGAGCGCCACGGTCCAGGAACCCGCCGCGACCGGTCCCCAGAGATCATCGGACCCAAAGGCGACCGAGTAGACCGGCTCGAGGGCAACGTCCTCGCCGTACTCGGCCCGGTCGGGCAGGCGGTCAGACCCGCGTACGGCCTCGACCACGCCCACGGCGCCGCGGGGGTAGCGCGGGCAGCGAGTGTGGCCGGCTGGATGCATCCGCCTCACGCGCACCCGCTGGCCCGGGCCGAAACGCGCGTCGTCGGGTGGCGGATCAATCGGGTGGACCCCCCTCAGGTCAGCCCGGATCCGCTCCGCCATAGCGGCGTCGTGATGGATGGGGACTGCCTCCCCGGCCTCCAGCCGCTCCATCATCGCCTCAACATCGCCGTGCCCGATCATGCCCTTTCGCTCCAGGCGCCGCTCGGCGCTGAACAGCCACCGCTCGTAGTACGAAGCCGCCAGATAATCGGCCGGATCCATCTCCTCGCGGACCGACCGTCCGCCCGGCCCCGCGCCCAGAGCCTCGAGGTCCACCAGCATGTGGATCGCGAACACCCGGGGCTCCCAGCGCTCGCGGTATGCGAGCTCGCCACCCGGTTCGATGACGGGCCCGAACCCCTGCATCCCGCCGATGTCGTGCGCGCCATCCATCTCGTGCCTAGCGTATTGGTTTCGGGCTTCGCTCCGCAGTCGAGACACGGTATCCCGGTTCGCCGCAGAGCACTACGGCGTCAACACGATCCGCCCGCGGGCCCGTCCGGATCTGATCAGATCGTGCGCCTCCTGGGCCTGCTCGAGCGTCATCGTGTCGAGCGTGTATTCGAGCCGCTCTCGCCGGGCCAGCACGATCAGGTCGGCCAGCTCATCCCTGGAGCCCCAGATGCTGGACAAGAAGTGAGCCTCGTGGGGGACGGCGCCGAGACCGAACGGGACGGTCCCCCCGAACAGGCCGATCACCACGGCGACGCCCTGCCGGTCGACGAGCCGCGCCGCATCGGCCAAAGAGGCGGCCGAGCCAACGAAGTCGAGCACGGCGGTGTACGGGCCCTCGAGCTCCTCCGGAGTGGCCGCGTGATCGGCGCCGAGCGCCAGCGCCCGCTCGCACTTCTGCGACGACGGGTCGCCGACATCGACCGCCGCGTCGGTAAGGAGCCGCAGGAACTGAATGCCGAATTGCCCGAGCCCGCCCGCGCCGAGAACCAGCGCCCGGGAGCCGGGCCCGAGCCAGCCGCGCGTGTGGTTGACAGCGCGGTACGGGGTCAGGCCCCCGCACCCCAGCGGTGCGGCCTGCACCGGATCGAGGTCCCCGATCGGATAGAGGTATCGACGCGCCGGCACGCGCACGTAATCGGCATATCCCCCGTCGTCGTAGATGCCGGCCTCGCGCGCGTCGGGACAGATCATCTCCTCGCTTGCCCGGCAGAAGCGGCATGCTCCGCAACCCCACGGGGCGTACACGAGCACGTTGCCGAGCTTGTCGTCCTCGGCCACGATCTCGTGTCCGAGGACGAGGGGAAGCTCGGACCCGAATAGCCCCTCGGCCACGTGGAGGTCTGAGTGACAGACGCCGCAGGCGAGCACACGCAGGACGCTCTCATCCTGGTGTCTCGCCGATGGAATATCCCGCTCCTCGAGCTCGAGCGGCTCGTGAAAAGCGCGGAGAACGACTGCGCGTATGGTGCTACCTCCCGACCGTCGGACTGTACGGCACATCGCTGAGCGCCTGCGAGATCGTTACGATAACCGCCCGCGTTTCAAGGGAGGAGAAAGAAAGCCCCATGCCGGTCACCGAAGCTGCCGTAAACCTCGATGCCGCGCGGGAACTCCTCGACCGGGAGCAGGTGCACACGGTCGAGTGCATGTTCGCCGACACGTGGGGGATTCCGCGGGGAAAGCGCCTTGCAACTCAGCACTTCTACTCGACGGCCGGTGGCCATGGGTTCGCGGTCGCGAACGTCGCGTTCACCTGGGACATGCAGGGCATCATCTTTCCAACCTCGTTCGTCAACGACGAGACCGGGTACCCCGACATGCACGTCGTCCCGGACCTGTCCTCCCTGCGCCTCGCCGGCTGGAAGGAGGGAACCGCCTTCTGCGTCTGCGACACCATCGATCCCGTCACCCACGGGCCGATCGCCATGGACGGACGCGCAATCCTCCGCCGCGCGGTGCAGCGGATCCGAGGTCTCGGCTACGAGCCGGTCGTCGCGACCGAACTCGAGTTTCACCTCTGCCGCGCAGATTGGACGCCGCTGTACACCGGCGTCCACTGCTACTCGATGCAGAAGGGAGCTGAGGTCGAGCCGGTGGTCACGGAGATCAAGCGAGTCCTCGAGTCCACGGGGATCGTGGTCGAGGCATGGAACGTTGAGTACGGCCCCGCGCAGGTGGAGGTCAACCTCGGCCACGGGTCGCCGATCGAGGTCGCCGACGCGACGATCGTGCTCAAGTACGTCGTCAAGCAGGTCGCAGCGGCGCACGACCTCCGGGCCACGTTCATGCCCAAGCCGTGTATCACCGATGCGGGCAACGGGCTGCACATCCACCAGAGCCTGCTCGACGGAAACGGCCAAAACGCTTTTGCCTCGATTGACGACGACCCACCCCTGGGCTCGAAGCTGATGCGCCGCTACCTATCGGGATTGCTCGCCCACCAGGTCGAGCTGCAGGCGGTCAACTGCCCGACGATCAACGCTTACAAACGCATCGAGGACTATTCGTTCGCGCCGACGCAGGTGAGCTGGGGATTGGACCACCGTCTCGTTGGTGTGCGCTCGGTCGCCGCGCAGGGCGCAGCCACGAGGCTCGAATGTCGCTGGGGATCGGCGGACGCTAACCCGTATCTGGTCGTCGCCGGATGCCTCGCGGCCGGCGCCGAGGGGCTGGAACGCGAGCTCGAGGTGCCCCCGATGGTGACCGGCGACCCGCATGTCGATGCGTCGCTCACGCGGCTGCCCACGCAGCTGGCGGAGGCACTGCCGGCCCTCGAGCAGAGCCGGTTCGCGCGCGAGGTGTACGGCGAGGTGTTCGTGGACGCCTACCTGGTGATGCTGCGCCACGAGCTCGAGCTCTTCGCACGACACGTCACCGACTGGGAGCGCGACCGCTACCGCGAAGTCATGTAGCGAGCAGCTCGGTGAGAATGTCTTCGATCCGGGCGGTCTCGGCGGCCGTGATGCCCCAGGCGTAGTGGCCCCACACGCTCTTGACGACCCGGAACGAGCTGCCCGAAATGAGCTCCTGCTCAGCCCGGCAGTCGGGCGCCGGGAACCAGTTGTCATGTGAGAACGCGGTGACCACTGCCCGAGCGGTGATGCGGCGCAGCGCACCGGCAAGGTCTCCGTCCGCGTGCCGGGCGACATCAGCCCGGCGCCACTTCGCGAGCTGAACGAGGAGGTCGGCCGGCGGCATGCGATCGAAGTCGTCCTCAAACAGGCGTGTGACGAGGTCGGCGACGGAACCGAAGCCTGCCTCGCGCCAGGCCTCCCGCCGGAACAGCTCGGCGGACAGGCCGGTTGCCGCCCAGAAATGGGCATGCTGGATGCTGCCCGCCGCCAGGGATTCCGCTGCCGCCGCGACGAGCAGGCCATTGGCCGGGGTCGTCCGGGCGAGCCCGGCGAACGGTGCGAGCCTGTGCACCATTCCCGGGAAGCGGACAGCCCACTCGTATGCCTGTTGAGCACCCATCGAGAATCCGAGCACGAGCTCGAGCCGGTCGATGCCGAGGCGCTCCGAGACCAGCCGGTGCTGCGCGGTGACGTCGTCCCCGATCGTGAGCTCGGGAAACCGCCCCCGCCCGCCCGCGGTCGTGCTCGGTGAGGAGGAGATTCCATTCCCGATCTGCCCCGGACAGATGATGAACCAGCGCTCCGGGTCGAGCGCCCGGCCGCTGCCGATCCACGGGTCGAGCGAGGCCGGCGTCCCTGAGTACATGTGCTCGAATAGGATCGCGTTGTCGCGCCCGGGGGTGAGGGTCCCGTGTGTCCGGTACGCCAGCCGCGCCGCGGGAATCAACCCGCCGAGCTCGAGCGCGAAATCGCCCAGTTCGAGTGCTGCGTCGATGGCCACGCCTGACTAGACGTCGTGCCAGTCGTGCATGTGCGAACGCACGTGCACGGGAAGCGCCTCCGGCGGGTAGTAGCGGTCGTAGAAGTCGATGTCGAGGTGCGCGGCCTGATACCAGACCGTCATCAGGAACGGGTCGATCGTCGCCGGGAAGCGCCCGTACGTATTCCAGATGTAGCGGCAGAGGGTCTTCGTCGCCTCCACCGCCTCGTCGGACGGCCGCGGGACCGCGCGCGCTACCTCCGGCGAGCGCCAGGGGATCAGCCGACGCTCGGGTGCCGAGAAGATGCCGTGCTCGCCCCAGCGCTGATCGAGGACGAAGTCCACGGCGGCGTCCATGTCGGCATGGAAGGGCGGGCACGCGCCCTCGAAGATCCCGTCAAGCCCGACGGGGAGCTCTTCACCCGCGCCCACGGGGGCGTCGTCGGGCACCCGGTGAAACGTGAAGCCGAGCGAGCCACACGCGCCCTCGCCGCCGATCTCGTGCCACTCCCGCTCGCCGCCGAGGGTCACGCGGCCCTTTCCGCCGGAGAAGGGATGGCCGCCGACGCCCAGGGCCTGGGTGGCGAGCATGAGGTTCTGGATCATGAGCCCTTCCTCGACTCCGTTCATGTCGACCATCTGCCAGCGCTCGAAGTCCCACAGGTCGACCGGATGGGCGGGATCCAGCAGCCCGGAGTCGACGTGGGCGCGCAGCGGATCGTTGCCGAGCTGCTTGTCGACGACGTAGTAGCCGTGGGGCCGGTCGAAGTAGAGGAGCATGGCCGAGATGCACTGTCGCGTCACGTCCGACACCGGGATGAACAGCGTCGTGCCCTCGGTGTTGACGATCCACTCGTTGAACTTAAACAGATTCGGGCGCCGGCGGGGGATGTCGAGGCGTCCCTCCTGGAGCTTGATCGCCTGGCGGTAGAGCTCGCTGTGCTCGTCCTGGGACTGCAGTTGGAGGTAGCGCTCGGGCGTGCGGTCACGCTGCGGGAGTACGAACACGCCTTCATCGTTGGTCCAGAAGAGCTCGGTGCCGTGGATCGCCAGCGGGCTGGGAAAACTCCGTCCGGTGAACGAGGCCAGCTTGTCCGCGCTCGTGCTCTCGCCGGCGCTGTCGGTGAACGGCCACTCCTCGCGCACGACGCCGGTGACGCCGGTCGCCGCGGCGACGAGGATCGACTCTTCCTCAATCGCCAGTGGGATCGGCTCCTTGTCCGAGCGAAAGGCAAGGGGCCCGGTCAGGGCCGCCCCGAGCGCGAACCTGCGAGCTCGCCGCGTGAAGATCGCGTCGAGTGCCGGAAACGAAAATGCTGCCCGGAGCGCTTCGGGACGGACGCCGGGGCGCGCGGTTCGGCCCGTGGCGGTCATCGCGGCCAACTCTACACTCAATACGTGCCGCATCGTGGGGACTGCGTCGAACCGAACACAGGGCAACGTGGAGCCGTCGCCGGCGAACCGCTGTCCGATGTCGACCTGACCGATCTCGACCGTTGGTCGGCCGGGGCGCCACACGAATGGTTCGCGCGGCTCCGACGCCAAGCCCCAGTGTTCTGGCAGGACGAGCGGCAGGGACGCGGCTTCTGGTCGCTGACACGCTACGAGGACATACTCGCGGCTTCCAAGGACTACCAGACGTTCTCGTCCGAGGTCGGCGGCACATCGCTGATGGACCTCACCCCTGAGCAGGTCGAGTCGCGGAAATCGATGCTCGATACCGATCCGCCCAACCACCGGCGCCTGCGGAACATCGTCAACAAGGCGTTCGGCCTCCGGATCGTCAACGCCTACGAGGGCCGCATCCGCGAGATCTTCCGCACGGTGCTCGAGACCGCGTTCGCCGAGCCGGAGCTCGACTTCGTGGACGCGGTCGCGGTGGAGCTGCCGATGCGGATCCTCTGCGAGCTCATGGGCGTGCCGCTCAACGACCGGCGTCACCTGGTGCGGATCGGCAATCGGATGCTCGGGAATACCGACCCAGACCACGCGGGCGAGTTCGTGGTCGGTGACAACGATCTCACCGACTACGCGCATCTGCCCTTCTCGAGCCCGGCGGCACCGGAGATGTTCGCCTACGCCAACGCCCTGGCGGCCGAGCGCCACCGAGCGCCGCGTGACGACCTCACGACGCGCCTGCTCGAGGCCGACGTGGACGGGGACAGGCTGTCTGAGCATGAGTTCGACCTCTTCTTCCTGCTCCTGGTCACGGCGGGGAACGAGACGACCCGCCACGCGATGACGAACGGGCTGCTCGCGCTGCTCGAACATCCGGCGCAGCGCGACCGGCTCCTCGCCGACCCCGCACTGATCCCGACGGCGAGCGACGAGATCCTCCGCTGGGCGCCGTCGCTTCTGCACTTCCGCCGTACCGCGACGCGGGAGGTCGAGCTGCATGGCGCGACGATCCGGGCAGGAGACAAGGTCGCGCTCTGGTACGTGTCCGGCAACCGCGACGAGGCTCAGTTCCCCGCGGCCGATCGCTTCGACGTCGGCCGTGAGCCCAACCGGCATCTTGCATTCGGTCTCGGCGGTCCCCACTTCTGTCTCGGCGCGCACCTCGCGCGGCTCGAGCTGCGCATCTGGATCGAGGAGATGCTTCCGATGCTCGACCGCCTGGAGCTGGCCGGGGAGCCCAAGCGCCTGCGCTCGAACTTCTTCAACGGGGTCAAGAGCCTCCCGCTCCGGATCCGCCCGCCGCGGCCCTCGGCCCGCGGCGCCGGCGCCAGGTCCTGAAGGCCAGGATCGCCGCCAACACGAACGCGACGGCCAGCGCATAGGAGACGATCTTGATCCCAGGTGAGGACTTCGGCGTCGCGGTCACGAGGATCGAGCCGGCGGGATAGAGCCCGGGAGCGCCGTTCGCCGGCGACCCACAACCGGGACAGGCGACGACCGCCTCATACAGACCGGCGGGAACGTCCGGGATCGCCAGGCGCACCTGTCCGGCCACGCGCCCGACCGGTCGCAGGCGGCCCGGGTGGGCGGGCACGAAGTCGGCGACCACCGGAATCTGAACGAGGCTGATCGTCGCGCCCGTCACCGCGCCGGACACCGGCCGGTCGCTGCGCGCGACCACCGCTCCTCCGGCCTCGCTGCCGGGGGGGTCGAACGTGAACCACACCGGACTGCGCAGGCAACGGAGCAGGTTGTCGTACCGCGGAGTGTTCGAAAACCCCGAATACGGACACGTGTGGGGGCTGAGAAACGCCGCGCTCGGCTGGCCCGCGAGCCCGACCGCCACCGAGGGTGCCACACCCTGGATCCGGCGGACGGTGACCTTCTGACCGTGGTACTGGGCGATCCCGATGGCCGCTCCGAGAGGCACGGTCTGGCGCGGGGCCGGCCCGCTGGGATAGCTCGAGCCCGTGAACTGCTGCCCGTCGAACGCGAGCGGCCGCAGCAGGCAGTCCCAGTAGGAGGACCCGGCGAACCCGTCGCACCGGTGACCGATCACGAACAGGGTCCGCGGCCGCCCGCGCACGAGCACCGCGACCGTCGGCTCGATCGAGC
>JALYZB010000022.1 GCA_030945945.1 Actinomycetota bacterium
TTCATCGTCCGGCGCGCGGGCCGTTGCCTGCTGCCCGCCGGTGGCCTGTGGGCCGCCGAGGGGACGATCGGCGATCGTTTCATCCATCTCACCGAGGGCGTCGTGGCGGACGAGGCGCGCTCCCCGCATGAACGCGCGGTCGTCGCTGAGGTCGCCCACCGGGGCGACGGCTGGGTTCGCCTGGGATGACACTGCAGGGCGGGCGCCGCGCCTCGGTGGGAATCGAGCTGCGCGACCCTGAGCATGACGGCCCTGAGCGGCTCACGTTCGAGTTCGACGCCGTGGGCGATCCCCTGCGCCTGGCGATGGATTGGGACCGGCGCGCGGACGAGCGGCTGGCGGGCCTGGGCCTGCGCCACGCGACGGTGCTCGATCAGGCCGGACGCGATGTGCAGCTCGGCGCCGACCGCGTCTATACCGGCCCGGACTGCCCGCCCGAGATGCTTCAGGACGGCGGCATTCCGCAGGGCGACTGCGCGCCGCTGCCGTGGCTGAACTCCAGCCGCGGCTACGCCGTGTGGTGTGAGACCGACGCCAACGGCACGCGTTTTCAGATGAGCGGAGAGCGAATCGTCGTGTCGACGCGCTCACCCGCCGGTCCGCTGCGCGTTCATCTGCTGACCGCGGCCACGCCGCTGGCGCGTTTGCGCGCGCTGGCTCGGCTGACCGGCTTTCCGGCGCTGCTGCCCGAGTGGGCCTACGGCTTCTGGAAGAGCCGGGACATCCACGAGCACCAGGACGACGTCCGCGACGATCACGATGGGTTTCGTCGCCACGACATCGCACTCGACGCGATCGTGATCGACTCCCCATGGGCGACGCAGTACAACACCTGGGAGTTCAACCCCCATCAGTTCCCCGATGCGCCGGGGCTGATCCGGACGCTGCGTGAGGACGGTGTGCGCACCGTGGTGTGGGTCACGCCGTGGGTCAACCTCGATTCGCGCGACGGCCAGATCCCGCCCCAGCCCCAGTCGGCGCGGCTGCACGCGCGACCCGCGGCCAACTACGCAGACGGCGCCGCGGCCGGTCACTTCGTCCGCCAGCCCGGCGGCGAGCCCCACGTCGGCCGCTGGTGGATGGGGACGGGCTCGCCGATCGACTTCACCAGCCCGGCCGCCGAGGCTTGGTGGCGCGAGCAGGTCAAGCGGGTGCTGCGCCTCGGCGTGGAGGGGATCAAGGCCGACGACGGGGACGGCTTCTACATCCCCGATCACGTCGCGCTCGCCGATGGCCGGACGGGCGCCGAGGCGGCCTGGGCGCTCGGTGGCCTGCACCGACTCAGCCTGCAGCGCGCGCTGGATGAGGTCCATCCCGGATCCGGGGTCCTGTTCGGCCGCAGCGGCTGGACCGGCCAGCACGCCACCGGGCTGACCTGGGCCGGGGATCAGGCGTCGGATTTCTGGTCACTGCGCGTGCTGGTGGTGGCGGCGCTCAGCGGGGCGGTGAGCGGGGTCTCCAACATCTCCCACGACGTCGGCGGATACCTCGGCAAGCGGCTGATCGAACGCTGCGCGCCCGAGCTACTCGTGCGCTGGCTGCAGTTCGGGTGCTTTTCCCCGCTGATGCATGCCCACGCGCGGATGCCCCAGGAGCCGTGGCACTACCACGAGCAGGTGGTCGAGCTCTACCGCGCCTACGTTCTGCTGCACGAGCAGCTCGTCCCCTACGTGCGCGCCGCCGCGCGCACCGCCGCCACCACAGGAGTGCCGATCATCCGGCCGCTGTGCCTGATCGACCCCGCCGACCCGCGCGGCTGGGAGATCACCGATGCCTACGGCTATGGACCGGCGCTGTGGGTCGCGCCGGTGCTCGACGACGGGGCGCGCGAGCGCGAGGTCGCGCTTCCCCGCGGCCGCTGGATCGAGACGTGGTCCGGGCACGAGCGGCCGGGCGGAGCTGAGACGGTGGTGGCCGCGCCGCTGGAGCGCATTCCGGTCTGGGTGCGTGCCGGCGCGATCGTCGTCAGCCATCCGCCGGCTGCGGTGCGGCGTGGGCTGGCGGATCTGCCCGAATCAGAGCGCCCGCTGGTGGCGACGCTGTGGGGCGAGCCGCCGCTGCGGCACAGCGCTGTGCGGCTGTCCGACGGGACCCGGATCGGCTGGCGGCACGGACGCTGGGAGTTGCCCGACGGCCGCGAGGTTCAGACCCGCGAGCGATGACGGGCCCATCCAGCATGCCCCCAAGGTCTGGGTACATCGGACCCAAGGACAGACCGCGACGAGATGACTATCCTCGCCGCCGTGCACCTCGCTGCGCTCACCGGCCCCGAGCAGAGGGTGCTGGGCTGCCTGGTCGAGAAGCGCTGGACCACGCCCGACCAGTATCCGCTGTCGCTCAACGCCCTGCGTCTGGCCTGCAATCAGGCGACCAATCGCGCGCCGGTCACCGACTACGGCGAGGCCACCGTGCGCGATGCCGTCCAGCGGCTGGCGCCCTACGGCCTCACGCGGCTGGCCAGCGGCCACCAGTCACGGGCGATCAAGTATCGGCATCTCGCCGAGGAGGGGCTGGGTCTGGACCGTTCCCAGCTCGCGGTGCTGTGCGTCCTGCTCCTGCGCGGACCGCAGACTCCCGGCGAGCTGAAGTCGCGCAGCGAGCGGCTCTCGCCGACCACGCTGCCCGAGGTCGAACAGCGGTTGGGCGAGCTGATTGGACGCGGCTATGTGCGGCGGCTGGGTCGGCGCCCGGGGCAGAAGGAGGATCGGTTCGAGCAGCTGCTGGGCGGTGAGGACGAGTCGGTTGCGGAGGAGGTGGCGGCGGCCGGGGCCGGTCCTGACCCAGACGATGACGGCGTGCGCCGGCCCGCGGACACCGAACCGCTGAGCGCCCGCGTGACCGGGCTGGAGGATGCGGTCGATGCGCTGCGCAATGAGCTGAGCGCTCTGCGCGAGAAGCTGGGCTGACGATGCCGGCGGCCGGACTGGCGCCCGAGCTCAGCTTTACCGACGGCCACGTCGACCGCGGGCCCGGCGGCGAGATGATCGTGGCCATGCGGCGCGAGCTGGCGCTGATGTACGAGGGGCTCGATCTCGACAGCGACGCGATGCCCAAGGCCGGGCCGGCGGAGCTCGGGTCTCCGCGCGGGGCGTTCCTCGTCGGCTGGGTTGGCGAGGAGCCCGTGTGCTGCGGCGGGGTCAAACGCCTGCCCGACGGGGCGTGCGAGATCAAGCGGATGTACGTCGTGCCGGAGTGGCGAGGCCGGGGGGTCGCCCGCCGCCTGCTCTACGCGCTCGAGGACCGCGCCCGTGGCCTCGGCTACACGGTCCTGCGCCTGGACACGGGACCGCGGCAGGCCGGCGCGCAGCGGCTCTATGAATCCGAGGGCTACGTCGCGGTCGCCAACTTCAACGGCAACCCGATGGCGAGCTTCTTCGGCGAGAAGCGCGTGGCGGGCGCCGGGCCGGGCCCGCCGGCGAGGACTCGCTAGAGGATCGCGATCTCGGAGTTGTCGCCGACCAGGAACCGGTAGGCGCGGGGCTGGCGGTCGTCGCGGACGATCGTGACGTTGCGCCCCAGCAGCGAGGACTCGATCCGTCCGGCGAGGTTGCGCACCTGAGAGCCGCTGAGCAGGATCGAGTGCTCGATCTCGGCGTTCTCGATCACGCAGCCCTCGCCGATGGCCGTGTAGGGGCCGACGTAGCAGTCGATGAGCACGGCGCCGGCCCCGATGATGGCGGGGCCGCGGACGGCGGAGCGCTCCAGGCGGGCGCCCGGCTCGATGATCACCCGCCCGTCGACTCGCGAGTCGATCAGCTCACCCTCGACGTGGGAGTCGATCGTCTCGAGCACGAGCCGGTTGGCGGCCAGCATGTCGTCCAGGCGACCGGTGTCCTTCCACCAGCCCTTGACGATGTGGGGCTCGACGCGGAAGCCGCCGTTGACCAGGTGCTGGATCGCATCGGTGATCTCCAGTTCCCCGCGCGGTGAGGGTTCGATCGCGCGGGCCGCGCGGTGGATCGCCGGTGTGAACATGTAGACCCCGACGAGCGCGAGATCGCTCTGAGGCTCGCGCGGCTTCTCGACCAGCCGCACGACGGCACCATTCTCGAGCTCGGCGACACCGTAGGACTCGGGGTCGGGCACCCGCGTGAGCAGGATCAGGGCATCGGGCGTTCCGGTTTGAAACGCGGCGACGAGGTCCTTGATGCCGCCCTGCAGCAGGTTGTCGCCCAGGTACATGACGAACGACGCATCACCCAGGAACGGCTCAGCGGTCAGCACGGCATGCGCCAGGCCCGCGGGCTGATCCTGGACGATGAAGGTCACCTCGACGCCGAACTCAGAGCCGTCTCCGACCGCCTCACGGATCTCGCCGCCGGTTTCGGGAGCGATGATGATCCCGATCTCTTGGATCCCGGCCGCCGCCATCGCCTCGATGCCGTAGAAGAGGACCGGCTTGTTGGCGACCGGGACGAGCTGCTTGGCGCTCGTGTGGGTGATCGGCCGCAGCCGCGTGCCCTTGCCGCCGGAGAGGATGAGTCCCTTGAGCTTGCTCATGGCCGGCGAGCCTACCGGCTAGTAGCTGCCGGCAAGCTTGCGGTGATCCCAGCTGGCGGTGCGTTCGGGCACGAACCGCATCGCCACACGTTTGGGCGCCTGGGCAGCGACGGCAGCCTCGATCTCGGGCGTGATTGCGCCGCCGCTGTAGCGTGCCAGCAGCTCGGCCCCGAGGTCGCTGACAACTTCCGGATCGCGGTGCAGCTCGGTGCGCGCCTCGATCATCACCCCGCGCAGCTGGTCATAGGTCTCACCCGCCTCGATCTGCAGCGTCGCCCGGGGGTCGCGCTCGAGGTTGCGGATCTTCTGGGACCGGG
This sequence comes from Actinomycetota bacterium, assembly GCA_030945945.1. Next base: position 4,818 of record JALYZB010000022.1, read on the forward strand.
CGTACGTCCAGGCCCACAGCTCGCCGGCGCGCACGACGTACCAGAGCGGCATAAGGTGCGGCCAGCCGCGCCTGCCCTGGGAGGCGCAGATCACCGTGCGCTGCTGCGCCAGGAACGCCGCCTGCTGCTCGGCGGTGAAGCGGATCTGATCGCGGCGACTCAACGCGACACGAGGCCGGCGGCGGCCCCGATCGCCTCGGCGGCGGCGCGCACGGCGGTGCGCGCGTCCTCGGGCGCGAGCACGATCGCGTCTCCGGCCTCCTTGAGCGTCTCGCGCACGAGCCAGTCGACTCCGGCGAAGCCGAGCTCGACGATCACCGCGCCGTCCTCGAGCTCGGCGATCACGCCGCGCTCCTCCCGCGCCCAGCGGGCGCGCTCGGGGGACATCCACACCTGGGCACGCCGGGAGGCGGGGACTTCGCCGGTGCGCGGCCAGCCGTCGACGTCGGCCGCGGGGTCGACATCGGGTCGGGGCTCGAAGGTCCCGTCGGTGAGGGTGGCCGACTTGATCCGGTCCAGACGGAAATGGCGGACGCTCTCGCGCTGAGGGTCAAAGCTGCCCAGATACCAGCCCTCTCGCCCGTTGATGAGCGCGTAGGGCTCGACCAGCCGGGTGCTGAACTCGTCCTCGTTCTCCTTGTAGTACTCGAAC
>JALYZB010000083.1 GCA_030945945.1 Actinomycetota bacterium
GCCGCCTCGGCGACACGCGCGTTGGAGCGAACCGACACGTTCATGCCGACGTACCCGGCCGCGGCCGAGAGCAGGCCACCGACCGCGAAGCCGATCGCCACCCGGATGTTCTGCAGCGGGATGAGGATGATGAACAGGACCACGCCGACGCCGGCGATCGTCGTGTACTGACGATTGAGGTACGCCGACGCGCCCTCCTGGACCGCAGCCGAGATCGAGCGCATCCGCTCGTTGCCGGGCGAGAGCGCCAGTAGCGACCGCGAGGTCACGGCGCCATAGACGATGGCGGCGAGTGCGCACACGAGCGCAATCACCACGCCGTGGTGCGTCAGAAAGCTAGACAAGACGTCCTCCGAGGAAGCTCAGTTCGAGGCGCGGTGACCGCGCGGGTCAACAACGTGCAAAGGGCCGCCGCGAGGGAGGTGCGGAGGCCCCGGATCAGCCGCGGCGAGTCTAGCGGGTGGAGCGAGCCGACGCCGCGGCCCGACCCCGGGCGTTACTGACCGGGGATCCAGAGCCGCCCGCTGCGCTGAGCCGGGCCGCCCTCACCCGGCGTTCCCGACCCGGGGGGCTGACCGCCGGACCCCGGGGCGCCCGGGGCGCGACCCGCTGACCCGGGGCCGCCCGGTGCGGGGTCCACCGGGCCGGCGGACGGGTCCGCGGTGGCTCCGCCGCCTGCACCCGAGCCGCCCGATACACCCGGGGCCTCGGTGGATCCGCCGAGGCGGACGAAGGCGAGCTGCAGCTGGGAGAGGGCATCGCGGACCTGAGCGGCCTGGGGTGCGGCGATCTGTTCGATCAGCGGCAGCTGGGCGCGGATCGACTCGATCGCGAGCTGTACCTGACCGAGATCGCGCTCGTCCTCGGTGCCGGGCTGAACACCGGTGCGCCGCATCCCGAGGTTGACCAGCGACACGACCTGCTCGAGCAGGACCTGCTCGATCCGGATCTGCTTGATCTCGGCCTCGTAGGCCGCTCGGAGCTGCTCCTCGGACATCGACCCCTCGGGGCCGCCCGCATAGGCATCGCCTGACTGTCCACTGCTCACCGGATCACCTCCATGACGTTGTCGGGCTCTGAGAATAGGTCGCCCGGGTTTCCGCCTGCACCGCCGCGTAGATCTCCCGGACATCCATACCCGCGGCGACCATCGCCCGCTGTCGCTGGGCCCCGTTCTCGGCCGGCAGCGCGACCTCGAGCCCGAGCTCGTCCCGCATCGGCGCCGTCCAGCTCAGCAGGCGCTCGAACGCCTCCGCGCCGGGATAGGGCTCGAGCGCCACCAGATCCAGAAGCTCGCCGTCGAGTCCGTAGCGCAACGCACGCCACATGTTCTCCTCGATCAGCCGGTTGGGGATCTCCGGGGCCGAGACTCCCTCGTCGTGATCGCGGGCGGCCTGCGCGACACAGGCGACGATCAGCGCGGCGAGCCCGTCGGACTCGGGCGCCGTCGTCTGCGCATCGCAGATCCGAACCTCGACGGTGCCGAACGAGAGGTGAGGCCGGACTGACCACCACACCTGCGTGTACTCGATGATCGAGCGAGTGCGGACCAGGAGGTCGACGTACTGGGCGAACGCCCTCCAGTCCCCGAACGGATCCGGGACACCGCAGCGGGGGAAGCTCTTGGTGAACGTCTGCGTCCGCGCGGAATGCAGCCCCGAGTCGCGACCGTCCAGGAACGGAGAGTTGGCCGAGACAGCCAGGAGCACCGGGAGCACCGGACGCAGACGATCACAGACGGCCACCGCGCGATCGGCACCCCGGACGCCCACGTGGACGTGTAACGAGAACGTGTTGTTGCGCCAGGCGACATACTTGAGGCCCTCCTCGACCAGCCGGTAGTGCTCGGTGCCGATGATGTGCTGCTCGCGGTAGTCCGAGAAGGGATGCGTTCCGGTCGCCCCCAGGGCCACACCGGTGTCGGCGGCCAGTGCGAACAGGCGGCGACGCCGGTCGCGCTGGGCCGCGTGGGCGGCGCCGAGGTCCTCGCCGCGACCCGAGCGGATCTCGATCTCCGATGAGATCAGCTCGCCGGCGATCGCCTCCGAGAGCCGCGCATCGGACTCGGCGGCGGCTCGGAGCGCGTCGAACTGGGGCACGAGACCGAGGGACACGGGATCCAGCAGCGCGAATTCCTCCTCCAGACCGACCGTGAAGTCAGTCGAGGCGTCGAACGCCGCGCGGGCGGAAACGAGGTCGAGGGCCACCGGGACCTCAGCTCAGGTCAGATAGAAGTAGAGCGCGTACAGGAGATCGACCGCGGGGCTGGAGGTGTGCACGGTCACCTCCGGAGGGACCTGGAGCAGCGCATCGGAGTAGTTGAAGATGATCTTCACCCCGGCGTCAGCGAGCTCGAGGGCCAGCTTCTGGGCGGCTGCGGAGGGGACGGCGAGCACGGCGACGACGATCTCCTCGGTCTCCACCACACCGGGCAGCTCGGAGTTGTGGCGAACGGTGAGGCTGCCGATCTGCGAGCCGACCCGGGCACGGTCGACGTCAAAGACGGCCACCACCCGGAAACCATGGTCGGCGAAGATGTCCGATGTGGCGATCGCCGTGCCGAGGTGCCCGGCGCCGAACAGCGCGATATTGTGCTGGCCGGCGGTGCGCAGGATCTTGCGGATCTGGCTGACCAGCGACTCGACGTTATAGCCGACGCCGCGCTTGCCGAACTTGCCAAAGCCCGACAGGTCGCGCCGGATCTGGGTCGAGTTGACGTGCGTGTAGTCCGCCAGTTCCTGGGAGGAGATCGTCTCCTTGCCCATCTTGCGAGCCTGGGTGAGGACCTGCAGATAACGCGACAGGCGTGCGGCGACCCCGAGTGAAAGCTTCTCACCCAGCTTGTCCTGCGCCGACTCAGCGGATTCGGAGCCGCGGCCCACGGTGAAGCTCATCGTGCACCACTGTAACCGAGCCGATCGGCGAGCTCGGCGGCGTCCACGAACAGCTCGAACGCCTCCTCACCGTCGATCGTCACGACGGGAATTCGCTCCAGATAGGCGGCGAACAGGGCATCATCGTGCTCGATGTCGCGTTCCTGCAGGACGAACGGATGCTCGGAGCGGACCCGCTCCAGGATCTCGCGGGCGTCATCACACAGATGGCAGCCCGGCCGGCCGTAGAGCACCACAGTCGATGGCACTCAGGGCGTCCCGAGCGTGGCGCCGGGCACCGGGGCCGTCCCCGCGACATCAGCCGCGGCCGGGACGCGTTCGCCGGTCGCGTACACGTCCAGGCTCAGGTACCGGGGGTACGCCAGTGCCTCGACATACCGGGCGGCGCTGGCGATCATCGCCGCGTTGTCGGTGCACAGCGCCCGATCGGGGACGTGCAACGCGACGCCGAGCTGAGCCAGGCGCTCGCGTAGCGGCCCGTTGGCGGCCACGCCCCCGCCGACCGCGAGCCGGTCCAGGCCGGTGGCG
>JALYZB010000105.1 GCA_030945945.1 Actinomycetota bacterium
TGCTCGAGCTTGACCATGCCGAGCCGGCCGTTGTTGAACACGACCAACCGGACCGGCAGCTCGTAGTGCACGGCGGTCAGCAGGTCCCCGAGCAGCATCGTCAGCCCGCCGTCTCCGCAGAACGCGATGACCTCGCGTCCGCGGTCCAGCCCCTGGGCGCCCAGCGCCTGGGGCATCGCATTGGCCATCGAGCCGAGGTTGTAGGAGCCGAGCAGCCGGCGGGTGCCGCGCATGGTCACAAAGCGCGCGAGCCAGACCGTCGACATGCCCGTGTCGGACGTGAAGATCGCGTTCTCGGCCGCGTGGGCGTCGATCGCCACTGCGACCGCTTCGGGCCGGATCCGCTCGTCGGGATTGTCAAACGCCGAGCGGACCTTCTCGATGATCCCGCGGCTGTCGTAGTCAGGATCGGCGAGCTTGCGCTGACGCTGACGCCAGGACGTGTACTTCTCGGCGCTGGACTCGAGATGACCCCGGTCGGTCTTGGTGCTGACGAGCTCGAGCAGGCCGGCGGCGGCGAGCTTGGCGTCCCCGACGACTCCGAGCCCGACGGCGGTGCGGCGCCCGATGTGGGCGGCGCGTGCGTCGACCTGGATCACCTGCTTACCCTTCGGGTACCAGGCGCTGTAGGGAAAGTCGGTGCCGAGCATCAGCAGCAGGTCGCAGGACGCAAAGGCATGTTGGGCGGCCGGGTTGCCGATCAGGCCGCTCTGCCCGACCGCGAACGGGTTGTCGTGCTCGAGTGCCTCCTTGGCCTTGAGCGTCAGGACCATCGGGGCGGCGAGGCGATCGGCGAGCGCGAGCACCTCATCGCGCCCGTGGCGCGCGCCGTGACCGACGAGCAGCGTGACCGCGCCGGCAGCGTCGATCTGGGAGGCGGCGCTCTGCAACGCGACTCGGTCGGGCACCACCGGCCGTCGCTGGGTGACGAAATGCGGTGTCGACCCCTCGGCGTCCATGGCGGCGACGTCACCGGGCAGCGTCAGGACCGACACCCCGGGGGCCTCGAGTGCACGCTGGACGGCCTGCTCGAGCAGTCCCGGCATCTGTTGCGGGCTGGTCAGCGTGCGGCAGAACACAGCGACATCGCTGAACACGGCGTCGTTGTCGACCTCCTGAAAGAAGTCGGTGCCGACCTCGGCGAGCGGGACCTGGCCGCAGATGGCCAGCACCGGGGCATGGGACTTCTTGGCGTCGTAGAGGCCGTTGAGCAGGTGCAGCGAGCCGGGCCCGACCGTGCCCATGCAGACGCCGAGCGTCCCCGTCAGCTGCGCCTGGGCGCCGGCCGCGAACGCGCCGGCCTCTTCGTGCCGGACGCCGATCCACTCCAGGCGCGGCTCGCGCCGGATCGCGTCGGTGACCGGGTTCAGGGCGTCTCCGACCACGCCCCAGATCTGGCGCACGCCAAGCTCGGCGAGCGCGGTGACGATGGTCTCGCCGACGTCGGGCATGTCAGACCTCCTGGGGGGCGCAACGCGTGGCGGCCACTACGCGATCGCGCGGGGCGCGAAGGAATCGGGATCGGCGCGCTCCCAGGCGTGGGCCCACAGCTCGGGTGGCTCCTCGAGCAGCTCGCCGGGGGACAGCCAGTCATACAGCTCGCTGTAGCTGCGGGCGCTGACGTGGTCGACACGGCGCACGAGGTGATGCGGAGTCACCTCGGCCGGCGAGTGCAGGCCCATCGAGGCGATCAGCCGGGTGGCCTCGGTGACCGCGGCATGCTGGTAGTTGTAGACCCGCTCGGTCTTATTGGGGACGTTGAGCGCGCGCGAGCGCTTGGGATCCTGGGTGGCGACCCCGACCGGGCACTGGTTGGTGTTGCAGCGCTGGGACTGAATGCAGCCGACGGCCATCATCATCGCCCGTGCGGCGTTGCAGTAGTCAGCGCCCTGGGCCAGGCGCTTGACGATGTCCGAGCCGGTGGCCACCTTGCCGCTGCACCCGATCTTGACGCGGTCACGCAGCCCGCAACCGACGAGCGCGTTGTGCACCAGCATCAGACCCTCGGTCAGCGGCGTCCCGACGTGGTCCTCGTATTCGGCCGGGGCGGCGCCGGTACCGCCCTCTGAGCCGTCGACGATGATGAAGTCGGGGCCGGTGCCCTCCGCGACCATCGCCTTGCAGATGGCCAGCAGCTCGTGGCGGGTACCGACGCAGAGCTTGAAGCCGGCCGGCTTGCCTCCGGACAGCTCGCGCATCTGCGCGATGAAGCGGATCAGCTCTCGCGGGGTCGAGAACACCTTGTGGGAGGGCGGGCTGACGCACGTCTGACCCTGGGGCACGCTGCGGGCCTGCGCGATCTCCTGGGTCACCTTAGCTCCCGGCAGCACCCCGCCGATGCCGGGCTTGGCGCCCTGCTGAGCTTGAGCGAGACCATCTTGACCGCCTCGTGCGCGGCCTTCTCGCGGAACCGGTCAGCGTCAAAGCCGCCGTCCTTGGTGCGCGCGCCGAAGTAGCCGGTACCAAGCTCCCAGACCACATCGCCCCCCATGAGGTGGTACTTGGTCAGTCCGCCCTCGCCGGTGTCATGGGCGAAGCCGCCCCTGGCCGCCCCCTGGTTGAGCGCCGTCAGCGCGTGGCCTGAGAGCGCGCCGAAGCTCATCGCGGACACGTTGAGCAGCGCCATGTCGTAGGGACGAATGCACTCCGGGCCGCCGATCCGCACCCGCGGCAGCTCCTTGGGCGGATCGAAGGAGGCGATCGACTGCAGCAGCCACTCGTATCCGGGTTGTCTCACGTCCCGCTCGGTGCCGTAGGCCTGCTCGTCCGGGATGCCCTTGGCTCGCTCGTAGATCGAAGTGCGGGTGTCGCGGTCAAAGGGACGGCCGTCGTAGTTGCGCTCGACGAAGTACTGCTGCATCTCGGGCCGGATCGCCTCGAGCATGAAGCGCGCGTGGCCGAGGATCGGGTAGTTGCGCAGGATCGAATGACGGCGCTGGACGAGATCGTGGATGCCGAGCGCGGCGAGTGCCCCGAAGATGACGGCGAGGACGATCCAGACGATGCCGCCACTCAGGACGGCGGCCAGGACCGCGAGGACGAACAGGAGGGTGGCAATGATCGGGCCGGAGAAGCGCACCGCCGGACCCTACCCGGTCGGTCTTGATGCGAACCGCGGGTGGTCTCCGTGCTGACGTGCCCGGCTGCGCGAACATGGGCCGATGGCCTCCCGGCAAACCCCTGACGCCTACCGGCGCCTGCTACAGCGGCCCCGGTACCCGGGGTTCGTGCTCACCGTGGTGCTGGCACGCGTCGGCGGTGCGATGTTCACCACCGCCGGCGTCCTGCTGGTCCTGACCCGGACCCACAGCGCACCACTGGCCGGCCTGACCGCCGCGGCCACCGTCCTGCCGGGCGCGATCGCCGGTCCGCTGTTCGGCGCCTGGCTCGACGTGGCCCGTCGCCGGCGGCTGCTCGTGGTCACCGATCAGCTGCTCAGCGCGCTGGCGCTGATCGGGATCCTCGCGTTGGCCGGCCATGCCGCGGACTGGACGGTGCCCGCGGTCGCAGTTCTCTACAGCGTCACCCGGCCACTGAGCACGGGCAGCTTCTTCAGCGCGCTGGCCGAGCTGGCCGGCGTGGAGCTGCTCGATGCCGCCAGCGCGATCGAGGCGACCAGCCTCAACGTCGCCGTCGTGATCGGGCCGGCACTGGCGGGCGTCCTGGCCGGGGCGGTCGGCGCGGCCCGCACCGTCGAGCTCCAGGCCGCGCTTACGCTCGTGGTCGCGGTGCTCGTGGCCATCAACCCCGCCTTCGAGGCACGTTCGGAGCTGCGCGCGGCGAACCTGCGCGAGACGATGCGCTCCGGGCTGAGCGCGCTCGCGCGTCATCCCGTGCTGCGGGCTAGTTCGCTCGCGTCGAGCTTGGCAGCATTCGGCTGGGGCCTGATGTTCGTCGGCTTTCCGCTCTACGCCGTCCGGGAGCTGCACGCGCCCGCCCATGCGAGCGGCTATCTCTGGGCAGCGGTGGCCGGTGGCTCGATCGTCGGCACGTTCGCCTTCCGCGGCGCGCCGAGCCTGAGGCGAGCGGCAGTCTCCTATCTGGCGATCGCGCTCACGGCGCTGCTGTGGCCGCTGGCGACGACGCTCGCCGCCGGGGTGGCGATGATCACGCTGACCGGGGTACTCGAGGGTCCGGCGTATTCGGGCATGATCGCGCTACGCCAGCGCCACGCGCCGCCGGCCGTGCGCGCGCAGGTGATGACGACGCTGAACAGTTTCAGCGGACTCGCGATCGCGGCTGGATCTGCCGTCGGTGGACTCGTCTCCTCCCCGGTTGACCTGATCCTCATCCTGGTGGGCGTCAATTTCGTCGCGGCGGCATTCTGCGGGCGGCGCCGCGGCGCGGGCGCGTGACCGGGGATGGGCGATCTCACGTTCCGGGGCCGACCGCCCGTTTCAATGCAGGTCATGTCGGCCCCTGAGCATGTCCCCGCCGCCGATGGCGTCAAACCGTCGGTCATCGTCGCTGCCGGGGTCACCGTGCTGCTGTGGGCCTCGGCGTTCGTCGGGATCCGCTACGCCGGCCGCGGCTTTGCGCCCGGGCCGCTGGCGCTCGGGCGGCTGATCGTCGGCAGCCTTGCGCTCGGCATGCTCGTGCTCGTGCGGCGCGAGCCGCTGCCGCCGCGGCGGGCGCTGGGCGGGATCGTGGTCTGCGGCCTGCTCTGGTTCGCCGTCTACAACGTGGCGCTCAACGCCGCCGAGCGCCGGGTCGACGCCGGGATCGCCGCCCTGCTGGTCAACGTCGGACCGATCTTCATCGCGATCCTCGCCGGCCTCGTGCTGCGCGAGGGATTTCCGCGGCTGCTGCTGGCCGGGTGCGGCGTCGCCTTCGTAGGCGCGGCGCTGATCGGGATCGGCACGTCACGGCACGCGAGCACCGGAGCGTGGGGCCCCATCCTCTGCATCGTCGCCGCGGCCACCTACGCGGGCGGCGTCATCGCCCAGAAGCGCGTGCTGGACCATGCCTCCCCGCTGGCGGTCACCTGGCTGGCCTGCGTGGTCGGGACGATCGGCTGCCTGCCCTTCGCTCCCCAGCTGATCGGCCAGTTGAACACCGCGGGCGCCCGGCCGACGCTGTGGACGATCTATCTCGGCCTCGCGCCGACCGCGATCGGCTTTCTCACCTGGGCGTACGCGCTCTCGCACACCGCGGCCGGGCGGATGGGCTCGACGACCTATCTCGTGCCGCCGCTCGCGCTGCTGCTCGGCTGGGCGACGCTCGGGGAGGTGCCGCCGCTGCTCGCCCTGCCGGGCGGAATCCTCTGTCTGGTCGGGGTGGCGCTGGCCCGCAGACCAGCTCGGGCGACCTTCTAGCCTGGCGAGGATGGTCGGCTATCGCAGTCCCATCCGTCCCGCTCGCTCGCTTCCGGCGCCATGTTGAGGGCAGCGATCGTCGGTGCCGGCCCGTCGGGCTTCTACGCAGCCGAGCAGCTGCTGCGAGCCGGCTTTGCCGTCGACCTGTACGACGAGCTGCCGACCCCGTTCGGACTTGTCCGCGCGGGGGTGGCGCCTGACCATCCCAAGATCAAGTCCGTCACCCGCGTCTACGCCAAGACGGCCCAGCACTCGGATTTTCGCTTCTTCGGCAACGTCAGCCTCGGGCGTCAGGTGACCCCGGAGGATCTGCGCGAGCGCTATCACGCCGTCGTGTACGCGATCGGCACCGCGACCGACAACCGGCTCGGGATCCCCGGCGAGGACCGCCTCGGATCGCACCCAGCGACCGAGTTCGTGGCCTGGTACAACGGTCACCCCCATTTCACCGAGCACCAGTTCGACCTTAATGGCGGGCGGGCGGTGGTGATCGGCAACGGCAACGTCGCCATCGACGTCGCCCGGATGCTCGTCCTGGACCCCGGGGAGTTGGCCCCGACCGACACGGCCGACCACGCGATCGACGCCTTCGGCAGCGCGACTGTGCGCGACGTCATCCTGCTGGGCCGCCGCGGTCCCGCGCAGGCGGCGTTCACGAATCCCGAGTTGCGCGAGCTCGGGGCGCTGCAGCGCGCTGATGTGATCGTCGACCCGACGCAGCTCGATGGCGTGGCCGAGCCCGATGACACGACCAAACGACGCAACCTCGAGCTGCTGCACGAGTACGCCGGCCGTGTCCCCGCCGGGCGCTCGCATCGGTTGGAGCTGCGCTTCCTGCGCTCGCCGCTGGAGATCATCGGCGAGGGCCCCGACGGCCCCGTGACCGGGGTGCGGGCGGCAATTAATCGCCTGGTCACCGGCGCCGACGGACGGGTCAGCGCCGAGCCGACCGGCGACGAGGAGCTGATCGAGTGTGGACTGGTGCTGCGCTCGATCGGCTACCGCGGCGTCCCGATTCCCGGGATCCCTTTTGACCAGGCGCGCGGCCTGATCCGCAACGAGGGCGGCCGGGTGCATGACGACCACGGACCCCGCCCCGGCGAGTACGTCGCCGGATGGATCAAGCGCGGGCCCTCGGGGGTGATCGGGACCAACAAGAGGGACTCCGCGGACACCGTCTCCCGAATCGTGGAGGACGCTGAGGCGGGACGGCTGCCCGCGCCGGCCACGGACGATCCTGATGCGATCACCGCGTGGCTGAACGAGCGCGCACCCGACCACGTGACCTGGGCCGGGTGGGAGATGATCGACGCGCAGGAGTCCGCGCTCGGCCAGTCGGTGGGCCGGCCGCGGGTCAAGCTCGTGCGTCTTGACGATCTCCTGTCCGCCAGCCGGCGGCGCTGAGCGACAGCACGGCGATCGGCTCACCGGCGCGCCCGGTGCTGTCGGCGTCGCGGGTCAGCCCGATCGCCTCAGCGACGCGCAGGGAGGCCACATTGACCGGTGCGATCCGAGCTACGACGCGCGGGGCGCCCAGCCGGGTGAAGGCGTCGTCGCGGACCGCGATCGCGCCCTCGCGGGCGAGGCCGCGGCCCCAGGCGGTCGGCGCCAACCACCAGCCGATCTCGTGATCGTCGGTGGCGATGCCCGAGTCCGCGCCGGCGAAGTTCAACGCGGCGAAACCGATCGCCGTCCCGGTTGCGCTCAGCGTGGCCACCCACCAGCCGAACCCGTGCTCGCGCCAGTGACCGGCGGTACGCTCCGAGACCTCCGCGGCTCGCGTGGGTGGCCAGGGTGTGCCGTCCCCGATGAAGTGCATGACCTCGGGTGTGGCCGACAGCGCGGCGAGCAGGGGCGCGTCTGCCGGGGTGAAGGGATCAAGCCGGAGGCGGTGGGTGTGCAGCGGTTCCGGGGCCACGGCGTCCGAGACGCTAGCGGTCCGGTGGCCCGAGGCCGTCCCGGCGCGATGATGCGCAACCCTTAGGTTGCGCTAGAGTCCGCGCCATGCCCAGGTCACTGCTCATCCTCGGAGGCACGGGATTCGTCGGCCCGGCGCTCGCTGCCGAGGGGCTGGCGCGCGGATGGGGGGTGACGACGTTCACCCGTGGGCAGCGGCCGGCCTCCGGCGAGAACGTCGAGCGCCTGCACGGCGACCGGACGCAGCCCGGCGCCCTGGCCGCGCTTGCGGCGCGCGACTGGGACCTGGTACTCGATACGTGGTCAGGGGCGCCGCGGGCGGTGCGCGACAGCGCCCAAGCGCTGACGGGGCGCGCCGGAGGCTACGTGTACATCTCCAGCGGCTCGGTCTATGCCCCGCCGGTGGCGCTCGGGGTGAGCGAGGACGCCCGGACCGTGACGGCCTCACCCGACGCCGAGGCCGGCGAGTACTCCGAGTGCAAGCGGGGCGCCGAGCTGGCTGTCCTGGCCGCCTTCGGCGAGCGCGCGCTGATCCTTCGCCCCGGGTTGATCCTCGGACCCGGTGAGGACGTCGGACGCCTGCCTTGGTGGCTGGCCCGGATGGCGCGCGGCGGTGAGGTGCTGGCCCCCGGTCCGCCCGATCTCGGGTTGCAGATGATCGACTGCCGGGATCTCGCGGCGTTCGCGCTCACGGCCGGCGCGGCCGGGGTCGCGGGGCCGCTGAACACGGTCAGCCACGCCGGTCACGCGACTACGCGCTCGCTGCTGGAGGCCTGCCGGGAGGTGGCTGCCCCACCGGGGACTGAGCTGCGCTGGCTGGCGCCCGCGGCGGTGCACGCGGCCGGGATCGAGCCCTGGATCGAGCTGCCGATCTGGATTCCCCCCGGGCACGCGGCCAGCGCGCGGCACGCTGCCGACGTGACCCGCGTCCACGCCGCGGGACTGCACTGTCGCCCGGTCAGCGAGACCGTGCGCGACACGTGGGCGTGGCTGGGAG
>JALYZB010000128.1 GCA_030945945.1 Actinomycetota bacterium
CCAAGGAGGCCCAAAACCCATGAGCACGACCGAGACCAAAGTCAATCCCAACCTGCGCGCGCTCGCCGACGCCGGCACCAGCCCCTGGTTGGACCTGCTGCGCCGGTCGCTGGTGCAGAAGGGCGAGCTGGCGCGGATGGTCGCCGAGGACTCGCTCAAGGGGGTCACGTCGAACCCGTCGATCTTCGAGAAGGCGATCGTCGGTTCCGATGACTACGCCGACGAGCTCGAGGCGATGGCGCGCGAGTCACTCAGCGCTCAGGAGATGTACGAGCGGATCGCGATCAAGGACGTCCAGATGGCCTGCGACGTCCTGCGTCCGCTCTGGGACGTGAGCAACGGCGCCGATGGATTCGTCTCGCTCGAGGTCGCTCCCGACATCGCCCATGACGAGCAGAAGTCCCTCAGCGGTGCGCGCGACTTCTGGAAGCGCGTCGGGCGGCCCAACGTGATGATCAAGATCCCCGGCACCCCCGAGGGCGTCGGCGCGATCGAGCAGGCGATCTACGAGGGCATCAACATCAACGTGACGCTGTTGTTCTCCGTCGAGGCGTACGAGAAGGTCGCTGAGGCCTACCTCAACGGCCTCGAGCGCCGCCTCAACGAGAGCAAGCCGCTGGCCGTCGCCTCCGTAGCGAGCTTCTTCGTCTCGCGGATTGACACCGCCGCGGACAAGCAGCTGCAGGCGGCGGACCGCGAGGACCTGTTGGGTACGACGGCGATCGCCAACGCGCGGCGCGCCTATCAGAGCTTTGAGCGGCTCTTCTCCGGCCCACGCTGGGATGCCCTGCGTCACGCCGGGGCGCATCCCCAGCGGCCGTTGTGGGCCTCGACCGGAGTCAAGAACCCGGATTACTCCGACACGATGTACGTCGATCAGCTCGTTGCCGCCCACACCGTCAGCACGATGCCGCTGGACACGCTGATGGCCGTCGCTGACCACGGCACGGTCTCGGGCCCCACGGCGCAGCACAACCCGCAGGAAGCGCTGGACGCCCTCGCGCAGGCCGGGGTGGACCTCGGAGCCATCACCGATCAGCTGCTGATCGACGGCGTGCGGCAGTTCGAGGAGGCGATGAACCGTCTGCTGGCCGGCATCGAGGAGCGCCGTCAGGGCGTCATCACCGGCCGCCCGGCGGCGATCGAGTCTCGCCTGCCCGCCGAGCTCGCCGACGCGGTCGCTGCCCGGGTGAAGTCCGCCACCGAACAGGACGTCGCCCGTCGGATCTGGCAGAAGGACCCCGCGCTGTGGGGCGGCACGGCGGACACGCCGGAGATCGGCAACCGCCTGGGCTGGCTGACCGTGTCGGCGACGATGCTTGAGCACATCGGCGCGCTGCACGAGCTCGTGGCCGAGTGCCGCGACGCCGGCTACACCGATGCGGTCCTGCTCGGTATGGGCGGCTCGTCACTGGGGCCCGAGGTCCTGCGCCGGTCCTTCGGCCAGATCCCAGAGGGCCTGCGCCTGCAGGTCCTGGACTCGACCCATCCCGACGAGATCGCCGCCGTGCAGGCGTCGATCGACATCTCAAAGACGGTCTTCGTCGTCTCCTCTAAGTCCGGCGGGACCGTCGAGACCCTCTCGCACTATCACCACTTCCGGCAGTTCGCCGGCCCCGAGCAGTTCGTCGTCGTCACCGATCCGGGCAGCCCGCTGGACACGCTGGCCCAGACCGACGGCCTACGGCGAACCTTCCGCAACCCGCCCGACATCGGCGGTCGCTACTCAGTGATGTCCTACTTCGGCCTGGTACCGGCGGCATTGATGGGGGTCAATGTGGAGGCGCTGCTGCACGGCTGCCAGACCGCCGAGCAGACGTGCGCGCACTATGACTCCACCGAGAGCAACTCGGGGCTGTGGCTCGGGGCCACTCTCGGCGAGCTGGCCCGCCACGGACGCGACAAGTTGACCTTCGTCGTCTCGCCGCCGATCGAGAGCTTCGGGCTCTGGGTCGAGCAGTTGATTGCCGAGTCGACCGGCAAGCACGGCCGGGGAATGCTTCCCGTCGCTGACGAGCCGCTTGGGGATCCTGACGACTACGGCGACGATCGCGTGTTCATCTACCTGCGCAACGCCGACGAACCGGTGTCGGAGCTCGATGACGCGGTTGCCGCGCTTGCGGACGCCGGCCAGCCGACGATCACCGTCGCCACCCATGGGGCCGCCGATCTGGGGCGGATCTTCTTCCTGTCCGAGTTCGCGGTCGCGGTCGCGGGCTGGGCGCTGGAGATCAACGCGTTCGATCAGCCCAACGTGCAGGAGGCCAAGGACGCGACCAAGCGGGTGCTGCAGTCCGGCTCGCTGCCGCAGATCGCCTCGGCGAGCGACGAAGCGCTGGGTGAGCTGCTGTTCGATGCCGGTCCTCCGCATTACGTCGCGGTGATGGGGTATCTGGCGGCCTCTGACGAGCTGAACGCCGCGATCGGCGAGCTGCGCGCCGCGATTCGCTACAAGACCCGCGCGGCGGTCACCTACGGTTACGGCCCGCGATTTCTGCACTCGACCGGGCAGCTGCACAAGGGCGGACCGCCGAACGGGCGGTTCCTGCAGCTGACTGACGAGCCTCACTCGGATGAGAGCATCCCGGGTTCGGACTACTCGTTTGCGACCCTGATCGGGGCGCAGTCCGCCGGCGACCTGCAGACCCTGCGAGCCCACGAGCTGCCGGCCCAGCGGGTTATCTTGCGCGGCGATACGTCGGCCGCGGTGCGCGCGCTGGCCCAGCGCATCATCGGGCTGCCGCAGGGAGCGTGAGGACACGGCTCCGCGCCGTTTGAGTGAGTCCACGACATCGGGGAGGTAGCTGTGCAGATCGGATTCGTCGGGCTGGGCAAGATGGGCGGGAACATGGTGACCCGAATTCATCGGGACTCAGATCACCGCGTGGTCGCGTTTGACTTCAGTGCCGACGCGGTCAAGACGGCGCAGGAGCACGGCGCGTCCGCGGCCAGCTCGCTGGAGGATCTCGTCGGCCAGCTCTCATCGCCGCGCGCGGTGTGGATCATGGTTCCGTCGGGCAAGGCGACCGAGGAGACGATCGACAAGTTGCTCGGCCTGCTCTCCGAGGGCGACCTGATCGTTGACGGCGGCAACTCGAAGTGGACGGACTCAATCGCCCATCAGGCCAAGTGCGCCGAGTCGGGCGTGCATTTTCTGGACGTCGGCACCAGCGGCGGCGTGTGGGGACTGGAGATCGGCTACTGCATGATGGTCGGCGGCGAGGACGACGCGGTGGCGGTGCTCAAGCCGATCCTCGACGTGCTCGCGCCGCCGGACGGGTGGGGCCATATGGGCGGGCCCGGCTCGGGACACTTCGTCAAGATGGTGCACAACGGAATCGAATACGGGCTGATGCAGGCCTACGCGGAGGGCTTTGCGCTGATGCACAAGTCCGAGTACGGCCTGGACTCCGAGGCGATCGCCAAGCTGTGGAGCCAGGGGTCGGTGATCCGCTCGTGGCTGCTGGAGCTGGCGGCCAAGGCCTTTGAGGTCGACGGCAACGACCTCGCCAACCTGGAGGGCTGGGTCGAGGACTCCGGCGAGGGCCGCTGGACGCTCGACGCCGGGATCGTCCACGACATCCCGATGCCGACGCTGGCGGCGGCGCTGTTCGCGCGGTTCAGCTCGCGCGGGGACGGGGACTACGCCGCCCGGGTGACCGCCGCCCTGCGCAATCAGTTCGGTGGCCACGCGGTCAAGACTGCCCCCAAGGTCTGACCTGATGGCGTCGACGCTCCACGTGCCGGACGGCGAGAACCCGCTCGTCGAGGGCCTCGAGCGCCTGCCAGTCCATCCGACATCGCTGGTCATCTTCGGCGCCACCGGGGATCTTGCGCACCGCAAGCTGCTCCCGGCGCTCTACAACCTCGCCCACGAGGGCCAGCTGCCGGAACGCTTCGAGATGGTGGGAGTGGGCCGCCGGGACCAGGAGCACGAGGACTTCCGCGATGCCGCCCTGGACTCGATTCAGTCCTACTCACGGCGCACGCCCGACGATGCGGTCCTCAACGGACTGCTTGACGACATGCGCTACGTCCAGGGCTCGTTTGACGATGACGAAGTCTACGCCGAGCTGCGGCGCACGCTGGAGGAGTTCGACGCGCAGGCCGGCATGTGCCTGGACCGGGTGTTCTATCTCTCAACCGCGCCGGAGTTCTTCCCGCTGATCGCCGGCAAGCTCGGCTCGGCCGGACTCAACGACGTCCCCGACGCCGAAGTGCGGATCGTGCTCGAGAAGCCGTTCGGCTATGACCTCGCGTCGGCCCGCAGGCTCAACGCTGAGCTGCTGGAGGTCTTCGAGGAGCCGCAGATCTTCCGGATCGATCACTACCTGGGAAAGGAGACCGTCCAGAATCTGATGGCGTTGCGCTTTGCCAACGCGCTGTTTGAGCCGGTGTGGAACCGCAACTACATCGATCACGTCCAGATCACCGCCGCCGAGGACATCGGAATCGGCGGACGCGCCGGCTACTACGAGGGGGCCGGTGCGCTGCGCGACCTCGTCCAGAACCACATGCTGCAGCTGCTCGCCCTGCTGGCCATGGAGCCGCCGACCGCGTTCAACGCCGACCGGCTGCGCGACGAGAAGCTCAAGGTGCTCGAGGCGATCGTCCCGCCCGCGGAGCAGGACGTCGGTCAGATGGCGGTCCGTGCTCAGTACGCCGCCGGCGTGGTGGGGGGCAACAAGGTGTGCGCCTACCTGGACGAGAACGGGGTCGCCGATGCGTCGCGAACTCCGACCTACGCCGCGCTGCGCCTGCACGTCTCCAATTGGCGCTGGGCCGGGGTCCCCTTCTACCTGCGAACGGGCAAGCACTTGGCCCGCAAGCTGACCGAGATCGCGGTGGTGCTCAAGCCGGTCCCGCACATCGCCTTTCAGACCTCGGGCTCGGTCGGGATCCAGGCCAATCAGATCATCTTCACGCTTCAGCCCGACGAGGGCGTGTCGGTGTCGATCGGGGCCAAGATCCCCGGATCGCGGATGCGGATCCGCCCGGTCAACATGGAGTTCCGCTACGGAACATCGTTCCTGTCGGAGTCTCCGGAGGCCTACGAGCGGCTGATCCTCGATGCGATGCACGGCGACGCCACACTGTTCACCCGCAACGATGAGATCGAGGCGTTGTGGGGGATCATCGATCCGATCCTCGCCGCCTGGGAGGCTGACACCACCAGTCCCCTGCCGCAGTACGAGTCCGGCACGGCGGGCCCCGTCGAAGCCAACGCCCTGCTGGGGCCCGGCGAGGTCTGGAGGCGTCTGTGAGCGAGGACGTCTGGTCTGCGCAGGACACCAATCCGGACGCGATCGAGGCCGCGCTGCGTGACCTGCTGCGCCGCCGTCACGCCGAGAACGAGCACCTCGCCCCGGCCCGGGTGCTCAACCTCGTCGTCATCCTCGATCGTGACTGGAAGGGCGAGATCTCCAACCGCCTGGACCGGGTCGGGCGCTACCACGCGTCGCGCACGGTGATCTGTGTGGTCGAGGCGGGTCGCACGACGCTTGACGCCACGGCGACGGTCACCTACGAGGACCCGGGGCCCGGCAAGCTGGGGGTGATCCGCGAGCTGGTCGAGATCGACCTTGGCCCGAGCCACCTGGAGGCACTGCAGACGATCGTCGATCCGGTGCTCGCCTCCGAGATGCCGACCGTCGTCTGGTCCCCGCACGGGTACGACGACGCCGTACGGCGGCTGCTGCCGCTGATCGACGTCCTGCTGCTGGACTCCGATGACCTGCCCGACCCGGCCGAGGCCTTCACCCGCGCGACCGGCCTGTGCTCTGACGTCTACGTCGTCGACCTCGCATGGCTGCGCACCACTCCGTGGCGCGAGCGGCTGGCCGCGAGCTTTGATCTGCGTAGCCGTCGGCAATCCCTGTCCCGGGTCACCGAGCTCGAGGTTCGCCATCAGGAGAGCTCGACCGCCAGCGCGCTGCTGCTGGCCGGATGGCTGGCCTCCCGGCTTGACTGGGAGCCGACTCCAGTGGACCAGCGCGCCGACGGGGACCTCGCCGGCGCCGTCGGTCGCGACAGCGGGTCGGTGACCGTCCGCCTGCAGTCCCAGCCCCAGCACGCTCCGGGCCTGGGGGGCGTGACGGTGAGCTGCGAGGACGGACCCGAGCTCTCCCTGCAGCGTGGCGACGGAGGGCTGGACGCGCGCGAGCTGACGTCCGACGGCGAGGAGCGGGCGTGGAAGATCCTCGGCGCCTCCCGCGGCGAGGGCGGAATCCTCGGCGAGGGCGTCCGCCAGGCGCTGCTGCGCGACCCCACCTATCACCCCGCGCTGTTCGCCGCCCAGGAGCTCTGCCCGCGGTGAGCGTGAGCTTTGAGATCGTCGAGCATCCGGCGCGAGCCTGCGCAGCGCTGATGGTCGGCGCGGCCACGCGCGGCGGCAGCATCGTGCTCGCCGGCGGGTCAACGCCCCGGGCTGCCTACGAGCACTTCGTGCACGCCGTCGATTCGGTCGGCATCGAGCTCGCCCAGACGACGTTCTGGCTCGGCGACGAGCGCTGCGTCGAGCCCGACGACGACCGGTCCAACTACAAGATGATCCGCGGCGCGCTGATCGAGCCGCTGGCGGGGGTCACCCCGGTCCACGTCGAGCGCATCCACGGCGAGCTCGGACCTGAGGCGGCCGCCGAGGACTACGAACGGCGGTTGCGCGCCGCCGGGCCGCCAAGCTTCGATCTCGTCCTGCTCGGGATCGGCCCCGACGGGCACACCGCCTCGCTGTTCCCCGAGCAGTCGTCGCTGTTCGTCCGCGACCGGCTGGCCGTCGGCGTGCCCGAGGCCGGCCTGGAGCCGTTCGTTCCGCGCGTGTCGCTCACCCTCCCGGCGCTCGGTGCCGCTGGCCACGTCGTGATCCTCGCGCAGGGCAGCGGCAAGGCCGACGCGATCGCTGAGGCGTTCGGCGCCGGTGCCCACGCCGGCCCGCGCATCCCGGCCTCGATGCTCGCACCGGAGGTCAAGCTGCTGACCGTGCTGATCGACCCCGATGCGGCGGCGGGGCTGAACGAGCTGGGGGCGTCCCAATGAGCCGCGAGGTCATCGGCGTCGACCTCGGCGGGACCAAAGTCGCGGTCGCGAGGCTCAGCGGCGCTCGCCTCTCGATCTCCGATATCAAGCCGACCGAGCGCTCTGACTCAGAGGCCCTGCTGCACCAGGTGGCGGCGATGGTTCAGTCCATGCGCGGAGACCAGCTCGACGGGGTCGGGATCGGCGTCCCCTCGATCGTCGATTTCGAGGGTGGGCAAGTGGTGTCCTCGGTCAACATCCCGCTGACCGACGTGCCTCTGCGCGAACTCCTCAGCGACAAGCTCGGCGTGCCCGTGTTCGTGGACAACGACGCCACCGTGGCCGCGCTCGCCGAGGCCCACGATGAGAACCTGCGGATGGTCGCCCGCGACCTCGTGATGCTGACCGTCGGCACCGGAATCGGGGGTGGCTTCGTGCTCGGCGGCCGCATCTACCGGGGCGCGACCGGCGGCGCGGGGGAAATCGGCCACACCTTGATCGCCGCTGACCTGCGCGACGGCGCAGGCGCGCCGGCGCCGACCCGCTTTCCCCAGGAGGGCTCGCTGGAGCGCGAGGCCGCCGGGCACGCCCTGGATGCGCTGGCGCAGCGATGCGC
>JALYZB010000134.1 GCA_030945945.1 Actinomycetota bacterium
GTAGGCCCGCCGCGGCGTCTCGGTCGGGTGCAGCATGTTCCAGCGTTCGGTCTCGATCCCGTCGCGTCGCAGCTCGGTGAACGAGGGCACGCTCCACACGTCGGAGAGGACACCGAAGTCGGACTCCAGCAGCTGCGCGGCTGCCATCACCTCGCGCAGGATCGTGCCTGAGCCGAGCAGCTGCACCCGGGGCTTGCGGGAGCGCTTTGAGGCCTCCGAGAGCAGGTACATGCCCCGCAGGATCCCGGCCTCGGCACCCTCGGGCATCGCCGGGTGCGGGTAGTTCTCGTTCATCAGCGTCAGGTAGTAGAAGCCGTCCTCCTGCTCGGTGAGCATCCGCCGCAGGCCGTCCTGGATGATGACCGCGACCTCATAGCCAAAGCTCGGGTCAAACGCCCGGCAGTTGGGGACCACGGAGAACAGCAGGTGGCTGTGACCGTCCTCGTGCTGCAGGCCCTCGCCGTTGAGGGTCGTGCGCCCGGCGGTGCCACCGAGCATGAAACCTCGCGTGCGGCTGTCCCCGGCGGCCCAGATGAGGTCACCGACCCGCTGGTAACCGAACATCGAGTAGTAGATGTAGAAGGGGATCATCGGCACGTTGTGGGTGCTGTAGGAGGTGCCGGCGGCCATGAACGACGAGGTCGAACCGGCCTCGGTGATCCCCTCCTCGAGGATCTGGCCGTGCTCGTCCTCCTTGTAGAACATGAGCTGCTCGGAGTCCTGGGGTTGGTAGAGCTGGCCGACGGGGGAGTAGATCCCGACCTGGCGGAACAGGCCCTCCATGCCGAAGGTCCGAGACTCGTCGGGCACGATCGGCACGATCCGCTTGCCGATCGATTTGTCGCGCAGCAGCGCGGCGAGGACGCGGACGAAGGCCATCGTCGTCGAGATCTCGCGCTCGCCGGTGCCCTCCAGCTGGCCCGAGAAGAGCGAGAGCGGCGGTGCCTGGATCGACTCCGAGCGCCGGCGGCGGACCGGCATCACCCCACCGAGGGCGGCGCGGCGCTCGCGCAGATAGACCATCTCGGGCGCGTCCGCGGGCGGCAAGTAGTACTCGGCGTCGCGGACCTGGGCGTCGGTCAACGGCAGCTCGAAGCGGTCCCGGAACGCCATCAGCGCGGCCTCGGTCATCTTCTTGGCTTGGTGGGTGATCATCTGGCCCTCCCCAGAGACGCCCATGCCATAGCCCTTGATCGTCTTGGCCAGGATCACCGTCGGCGAGCCCGTGTTACGGACCGCCGCGTCGTAGGCCGCGAACACCTTCTGCTGGTCGTGCCCGCCCCGATTCAGCATCCAGATCTCCGCGTCGGACATGTGCGCGACGCGGTCGAGCAGCCGGGGGTCACGGCCGAAGAACTTCTCGCGCACATAGGCGCCGTCGCGTGACTTGAAGGTCTGATAGTCGCCGTCGACGCAGTCCTCCATGACCTTGACGAGGGCGCCGTCGGTGTCGGCGGCCAGCAGCGGATCCCAGCGGCCGCCCCACACGACCTTGATCACATTCCAGCCCGCCCCCCGGAAGTCCGACTCGAGCTCCTGGATGATCTTGCCGTTGCCGCGCACCGGACCGTCGAGACGCTGCAGGTTGCAGTTGACCACCCAGATCAGGTTGTCCAGCCGCTCCCGGCCGGCCATGCCGATCGAGCCCATCGACTCGGGTTCGTCCATCTCACCGTCGCCGAGGAAGGTCCACACCTTGCGGCCGGCGGTCTCGGCCATGCCCCGGGCCTGGAGGTACTTCATGAACCGGGCCTGGTAGATCGATGTGATTGCCCCGATCCCCAACGACACGCTCGGGAACTGCCAGAAGTCGGGCATCAGCCACGGATGCGGATAGGAGGACAGGCCGCTCTCGTTGGAGACCTCCTGGCGGAAGCCGTCGAGCTGCTCGGCGCTCAGGCGACCCTCGAGGAAGGCGCGCGCATAGTTACCGGGCGAGCTGTGACCCTGGAAGTAGACGAGATCGCCGGCGTGCTCGGCGCTCGGCGCGTGCCAGAAGTGGTTGTAGCCGACCTCCATGAGCACGGCCAGCGACTGGTAGGTGGCGATGTGGCCGCCGAGCTCGGAGGAGATCCGGTTGGCCCGTACGACCATCGCGATCGCGTTCCAGCGCACAATCGAGCGCAGCCGTCGCTCGAGCGCCGGATCTCCCGGAAACGGCGGTTCCAGCGCGGCCGGGATCGTGTTGATGTACTCGGTGTTGAGACTGGCGATCGGACCCGTGCCCGCGTGCTGGGCACGCTCGATGACCCGTGTGAGGACCTCGCGGGCGCGACCGGGCCCGTCATGGGACAAGACCGCGTCCAGCGCCTCGAGCCACTCGGTGGTCTCGAGGGCATCAAGGTCGGCGCCCACGCCGTCGCTGCTCTGAATGTGCATTCGGTCCCTCATGCGCTGCCGTCTGATCGGGGTCTGAACGCGACTATACCTCTGACAGGTTGCCCTCCGTCGGCGCCGTCCACACGCTTTTCGCGTAGCGTGCGGGCCATGGGACTGACCGAGGTGAGGGGGCTTCCGGGGGCGCCATGGGATCGCCGGCTGGCCGGCACGGTGGACCGCTTGACGGTGCAGTCAGAGCTGTTGGCTGGCAACCCGCTGGGTGATCCCGCCGTCCGTCCGCTCTACGTCTACCGGCCACCGGGCGTGAGTGCCGGAGATGACAGCTCGCTGCCCTCGGTCTACGTCCTGCAGGGCTACAGCGGCCAGGTCGACATGTGGTTCGGCCGCAGCGCGTTTGAGCCGACCTTCGTCGAGCGCATCGACGAGCTGTTCGCCGGCGGCGACTGCCCGCCGGCGATCGTGGTCATGATCGACGCCTGGACCTCGCGAGGAGGATCGCAGTTCCTGAACTCGACGAGCACCGGCCGCTACCTGGACTACCTCTGCGACGAGATCGTCCCCTTCGTCGATGACCGCTATCCGACCGCCGGCGACCGCGCGCACCGGGGTGTGGCCGGCAAGTCCTCAGGCGGCTACGGAGCGATGGTGGCCCCGATGCTCCGCCCCGACGTGTTCGGGGCCCTGGCCTCTCATGCCGGCGATGCTCTGTTCGAGTGCTGCTACCAGCGTGATTTCCCCGAGATCGCACGGCGGATGCGGGACGACTTCGAGGGCTCCTTCTCGGTCCTGCTGCGCCGCCTGGCCGACGAGCCGACCTTCGACTGGGGACGCTACGGCGCTCCGCTCTCGGTCTACGCGTACGCCTGCGCCTATTCGCCCGATCCCGAGCGCGCCGGTGAGGCGCTGCTGCCGTTCGAGCTGACCACCGGCCGGCTCGTACCCGAGGTGTGGGCGCAGTGGCTGGCGCTCGATCCCGTGTACATGGCCGAGTCCCACGCCGACGCGCTGCGCGGCCTGCGGCGGATCTATCTTGACGCCGGTCGCCAGGACGAGTACTATCTGGACCTCGGCGCGCAGGCGTTCTCCGCCGAGCTCTCGCGCCTGGGCGTCGCGCATACGCTCGAGCTGTTCGATGGACGCCACGGCGGCATCTCCCATCGCTATCCGCGGGCAATCCGCGAATTGGTCACGGCGCTGGCGTGAGCCCGGGCGCCGACCCCGAGATCGCCTTCGCTGGCCCGCTCGCGCTCGCTGCGCTCGTACGCCAGAAGGCGGTCAGCCCGCGCGAGCTGGTCGAGCTCTCCCTCGGGCGTATCGCGGCGCTCGACCCGCGGCTCAACGCCTTCCGGACCGTCATCGCCGAGGAGGCGATGGCCGGTGCCGACGCGATGACTGATCTCCGCGGGCCGTTGGCCGGGGTTCCGATCGCGATCAAGGACGACGTCGCCGTGGCCGGGCAGAGTGCGACCCGCGGCTCGCGGTCGCGGGCGCGTCTCGCACGCGCCGGGAACCCCCGGATGGCTCGGCCTCTCGGTCCCCGGAGCGCTCGCTCGCACGGTGGCCGACAGCGCACTGATGCTCGATGTGATGGACGGGCTGCTCCCCGGTGAGCCCGATCCGGCCCCCGCGTTCACCGGCAGCTATGTCGACGCGGCAGCCACCCCGCCGGCCCGGCTGCGGATCGCCGTCTCCCGTAAACCGCCGACCGGGGTGATCGCACCGGTCTTCGGCGATCAGCGGTCGGCGTGGGAGCGCACCGCGGGCCTGCTCTCGGACCTCGGCCACGACGTCCGGGCCTCCGACCCCGAGTACGGGCTCGTGCAGCTTGCCTTCCTGCAGACGTGGCTGAAGGGGATCGCTCAAGAGGCGGCTGAGGCGCCCGCGTACCAGCAGCTGGAGTCGCTGACGCGCCAGATGGCCGCGGCGGGCCGAGCCGTCGTCCCATTGCGCCGGGAGGCTGCGCTCGCGCGCGCTCGGGAAAGGGCTCGGCAGCGGATCCTCACGCTCTGGGACGAGTTCGACGTGCTGCTCACGCCGGGGACCGCGACGACGGCGCTGACCGCCGTGGGCGGCTTCGGCCAGCCGGCGCCGATGGCGGTCAACATCGCCGGGCGGTTCACGCCGTTCACCGCCGCGTTCAACCTGACCGGTCAGCCCGCGATCACGATCCCCGCCGGGATCGGCGGCGACGGCCTTCCGCTCAGCATCCAGCTGGTCGGGCGTCCTGGCGCTGAGGATGTCCTGTATTCGCTGGCCGGGCAGCTCGAGGCGGCGGCGCCGTGGGTGCAACGCCGGCCGGCGCTGGCCCGCGGATAGTCTGCGCGACGATCACACGCAACCGACGGAGGCGAGACGGGTGGGTTCACAGAGAGGTTGGCGACGGCGGGTCATGTTGCTGGCCATCGCGCTGGGGGCGGGGATGCTCGTCCTCGCCGGCTCGGCGGCGGCGCGGACCGCGTGGCTCTGCAAGCCGGGCCAGCATCCGGCTCCTTGCACCCCCGGACTGGCGACCACCGTTTACTCGCCGACGCTGCAGGCCGAGCGCGTCGTCCAGCCGCGATCGGTCGGCTCGCCGAAGATCGACTGCTTCTACGTCTATCCGACCGTCTCGGACCAGAAGGGCCCGCTGGCCAACCTCCACGTCGACCCGGAGGAGTGTTCGATCGCGCTCTACCAGGCTGCCCGTTATTCCCAGGTCTGCCGAGTGTTCGTCCCGATGTACCGGCAGGTGACGGTTCCCGCCCTGGACGCGGGAAACCAGGAGTCCCCCGCTGAGCTCGCCGTCCCGCTCGGGGATGTACGCCGGGCGTTTGCCGCCACCTGCGCCATGACAACCACGGCCGGGGGTTTGTGCTCATCGGTCATTCGCAGGGCGCATCGATCCTGCGTCTGCTGATCGCCAAGGACGTGGACCGCAGTCCCGCCGTCCGGGCCCGGTTGCTGTCGGGGATCCTGCTCGGCGGCAACGTGCTCGTCCGACGCGGCCGCGCTGCCGGTGGCGACTTCCAGCACGTTCCGGCGTGCCGCCGCGCGAGCGAGCTGGGCTGCGTGACCGCCTACTCGACCTATGACCAGCCGCCGCCGCTCAACAGCCGGTTCGGCCGGACCACGACTCCGGGCGATCAGGTGCTCTGCGTCAATCCGGCCGCACTGGTCGGGACCCGGACCGTCGATCCGGTCTTCCCCTCGGCGCCGTTTGCGCCCGGGACCCTGATCGCGGCGGGCATCTCGCTGCTGAAGCGCACCCAGCCGATGCCGCCCACGGTGTGGAGCTCGGAGCCGGGCGCCTACAGCGCCCGCTGCTCGTCAGCCGAGGGCGCAACGTGCTGCAGATCAGTCCGCTCGGCGGAGCCCAGGTTCCGACCCCGAGCCCCGACGCAACCTGGGGCCTTCACCTGGTCGACGCCAACATCGAGCTCGGCAACCTGCTCACCCTGGTCGGCCGCGAAGCGGCTGCGTTCGCAAAGCTGAGCCGGCCGGCCTGAGCGCGCGGCACACGCCGCGGCCCACGCGGTACAGTCTCGTACCGTGAGCGCCGTAATGGCAACCGAGCGCGCCGAGCACATCCCTGTCAGCTACGTCGGGGAGGCTGCGCCCTCGCCGGCCGGACCCGTCGGCGGCGACGAGCCCGTCCGCCTGCCACCGGCCGAGTCCACGCCCCCGCTGCTGCAGTCGCTGCGTTTCGGGGTGCGACCGATCTCCCTTAACCTCCGTGCTCATCGCCGGTTCGGTGACGTCTGGCGGATCAACATCCTCGCCCGGCGCGAGGGCTTTGTCGTCACCTGTCACCCCGATCACGTTCGCTCGCTGGTCAATGCCAAGGCCGACGACGCTCCGTCGCGGACCGGCGAGTCGCCGCTGCGCCCGATCCTCGGTCCGAACTCGATCCTCACCTCGGTCGGCGCGCGCCACATGCGCCAGCGCAAGCTGCTGCTGCCCCCGTTTCAAGGTGAGGCCGTCCAGCAGTACGTGGCGATGATCGCCGCGGTGGCCGAGCGCGAGATCGACGTTGGCCGCTGGGCGAGACGTTCGCGCTCGCACCGCGGATGTCGGCGATCACCCTGGACGTGATCATGAGCAACATCTTCGGGATCGAGGGCACGCCTGCGCCGGGGACGAGCGGTCATCGCCTGCGCCAGACGATCCGCAGGCTGCTGGGCGTTTCGACACACCCGCTGTTTCAGATCATCGAGCTGCAGAACATCGGCCGCCGGGAGCCGACCGGAACCCTCAAGCGGGGACGACCGCCAACTCGCTGGCCTGGACCTTCTAACGACTCCCGCGCACCCCGCACGCCTACGACGCTCTGCGCGCACGCGTCCGAGGGGGCGGCCCCGACGGCGGAGGCCTACGTTGAGGCGACGATCCATGAGGGATGCGTAACCGGCCCGTGATCCCGATGATCGTGCGGATGGTCAACCGGCCCTGGCGCTTGGGGACTACACCCTGGCGGCGCGCACGCCGGTGGCGGTCAGCATCGTCGCCCTGCATCATCGAGAACCTCTACCCCGATCCGCTCAGCTTCCGCCCGGAGCGGTTTCTCGAGCACGGGCAGCCGGATGACCCCGGCGACGAACGATCAGGCGAGGCCGGAAGCCTCGCGTTCGTCCGGCCGGGGACGTATACCTGGCTTCCGTTCGGCGGCGGAATCCGGCGCTGCCTGGGGGCGTCGCTGGCGATGGCCGAGCAGCGCGTGGTGCTGGACGTGATCGCGCGCCGGACTGACCAGGCCGCACCCGATCTGCAGCCTGAGCGCGCGCGCCAGCGCAACGTCACCACGATCCCAGCCAGGGTGCCCAAGTCCGGGTCACGGCTCGTGACCCGGTCTGATCGCGCCCGGCGAGTGTTGCACCGCAACCGGTGCCGGACGCTAGCGTCAGCGCGATGACGACGCCGGCGCAGACGCGGATCGCGGGACGGAGGGCGGTTGAGCCGCACGGCCATCGCGAACGCTTGATTGCCGCGATGGCTACCGCGATCGAGCAGCAGGGCTACCGCGACACAACCGTCGCCGACGTCGTGCGTATAGCCCGGACCTCACGGCGCAACTTCTATGAGCACTTCGCGGATCGCGACGCCTGCTTTCTCGCTCTGTTTGACGCCACCAACGACGCGATGATGTACGCGATCGCTGTCGCGGTGCGCCCGGATCGGCCGCTGGATGAGCAGGTCGACGCCGCGGTGGATGCGTACATCGAGAACGTCATCCAGCAGCCTGCGCTGTACGCCAGTTTTGTCCGGGAGCTGCCCGGCCTGGGTCAGGCCGGAGCCGACCGGGGGCTGGCGACGATCGAGCGCTTTGCGGCCATGATGGTCGGCCTGGTCGAGTCCGGCCGCGCCGTCCAGCCCGAGATCGGCGTGCGCCCGCTGCCGATGGACACGGCGATCATCATCGCCGGCGGCCTGCGCGAGCTGCTGGTGATCGCGCTCTCGCGCGGCCGGGGGATGCACGAATTGCGGGCCAGCGCGGGGGAGACGGTCAAGGCGATCCTGGCCGGCGCTCTGCTCTGAGATGGCCGGCCCAGATCACGCAGGAGAACGATGATGAGCAGAGGTTCGATTTCCGTCGACGGACTGACCGCCTACATCTCGGGGCCCGCGTCCGGGATCGGCCGGGCAGCCGCCGTCCGGCTCGCCCGGCACGGCTGCCCGGTGGCGATCGTCGACCAGGATCAGGCCGGCCTGGAGGAGACCGCGCAGCTGATCGACGGTCCGGTGCTCGCCCACCGGCTGGACGTGCGCGACCGTCAGGCCCAGTTCGCGTTCGCGGCCGAGGTCGCCGAGTGGGCGCCCGCGCCGATCGGCACGGTGTTCAACAACGCCGGCGTGGCCACGTCTCAGACCGTCGCCGAGTCCTCGGTCGAGAACGACGAATGGGTGCTGGAGATCAACCTCGGCGGCGTGATCAACGGCGTCCGGGCGTTCCTGCCAATCCTGCTCGCCCAGGCCTCGGGCGTGATCGTCAACACGTCCAGCGTGTTCGGCCTGGTCGGGATGCCCGGCCACAGCGCCTACTGCGCCGCCGTGCGCGGGTTCACGGACGCGCTGCGCAGGAGCTGCGCGGTTCCGGGGTGCGCGCGGTCACCGTCCACCCCGGCGTCAAGACCAACATCGCGCGCAACGCGCGCTATCACAGCCATCCGACCCAGCCCGGCCTGTCCCACGATGAGGCGGCCAAGCAGTTCGACGCGATCGCGTTTACGACGCCCGAGCGGGCCGCGAAGATCATTCACGAGGGCGTCAAGCGCGGCCGCAGCCGGATTCTCGTCGGGCCCGACGCGTACGCGTTCGATGCGCTGGCGCGACTGGCGCCGACGCATTACTTCGACATCATCGCTGCCCTCGAGCCGCTGGCCGGCCGACGGCGCGCGGAGGGGGGTTAAGGGCCCCGGCCTGCCGCAGTCAGTGTGGCGCGCCCACCAGCGGGTTAGCGGCGCGCAGGACCGAAGCGCCACTGGGCTCGGTCGTCCCGCGGAGCTGGCGCGAGATGTCGATCGACGCAAAGCGCGTGACCACAGCCGGCAGGGTGAAGCTGCCCGTGCCGCCCGGGCCAAGTCGGCCCAGGGCGACCGAGTCGATGATCGAGTTGTAGAGCCAGACCTCGTAGTGGTCGCGGCCCGCGGCGGGCAGGCCGGCGACACGGACGCGCAACCGCTGAGTCCCCGCGGGCCCGGCGGCCAGGACGATCGAGCCCGAGGCGCCGGCGATACCGCCCGGCAGCGGACCGAGGGTCCCGTGGCCGGTGGCTGCCGCCGGAGTGCTGGCCGACACCGCGCTCGCCGCCGACTGCTTGGGGTGGCCGCTGCCGCCCCCCGAGGCTGCTGTGATCGCGATGATCGCGATCACGGCGATACCCAACAGCGTGACAACCGGCCAGATTCCCGACCTCCGGCGCGTGCGTCCCGCGACCGGTCCGGGCTCAGGTTCAGGTCGAAGCTCAGGCTGGTGGGTCAACGCCTGAACCTCCGCCTCAGGCTTGGCGGCCGAGGGGACGGGGCCGGCCCGGGCGGGGCCTCCGTTGCCGGCCTGAGATGCGTCCGGGGAGCCGGCAACGGCCTCGGCGGCCGAGTCGGCGATGGCGGTCAGCGCGGCGGCCACGTCTTGGGGAGGCAGGCCGAGCTCGACGCTCAGGGCAGACGCGATCCGCAAGCGGCGCCGGGTAATGGTGGCCGCATCGAGTCCCGTCATCCGGGCCAGCGCCGCATCGTCGAGGCCCCGCTGAGTCCAGAGGCTGAGCAACGCGCGATCGGCCGCGGGCAACGTGGCAGACGCAGCGATTAGTCTGCGCGTGGCGAGTCTCACGTTGGCCAAGAACTCATTGATCGAATCGGTGTCTCGTTGCGTATCTCACGCAGAATCGGTACCCCATCCGGCATGAGCATGGAGGCTTGGCAAGTGCGCACCCACACGACCCTTCGTCGCAGTCTGGCACCGATCGCGCTGGCGCTCGCCGCAGTGGTCATTATCCCGGCGCAGGCGCTCGGCAAGGCGGTAGTCCGTTTCATCCACGCCGTGCCCGGGGTCGGCACCGCGTCGGTGAACCTCGACACGGGTACCGGGATGCATCCGGTCGGGTCGGTCGGCTTCGGTCAGGTCAGCGGCTGGCTGTCGATACGCGCCGGCAGCTTTAGGTGGGCCCTGACCAGCGGCGGCAAGTTGCGCGGGCACGGCACGGCGACGTTGGGTGACGGTGCCTACGACATCGTCGTGCTCGATCGGAAGTCCGGGATCAGCCTTGGCGTCTACCGCGTCCACGCCGGTCGCCCCGGCTCGAGCCTGGCGCGGGTCATCCACGCCGCGCCCGAGCTGGGCAGCCCGGAGCTGACGTTCGACTCCAAGATCGCGGACAAGAGCCTGAGCTTCACGTCGTCGACGCCGTATCTGTCGGTCAAACCGGGCACCCATGTGCTCGGGGCCATGAAGCCGGGGACGAGCACCGCGCTCGTGCCGGGGGCGAGAGTGACGCTCAAATCCGGGGTCGCCTACTCGGCGATCGTGGTCGGCAGCCGCGGCCAGATGGTCCGTGTGGTCACCGTCGTCGACCGCGGCGCGCCGTTGACACGGTCGGCACCGCGGCAAGCCGCTACCGCTGCGGCGAGCAGCCACGCCTCTGCGAGCGGCGGCTCGGTGATGGTCAAACCGGGCGATTCGCTGTGGAGCATCGCTCGCAGCCTGGTTCCGGCCGGGGCAAGCGACGCCGAGATCGAGCACAGACTGGTCGAGATCTGGGCCCGCAACGCACGCCGGATCGGGACCAACGATCCGAACCTCATCTTCTCGGGTCAGCTCCTGCTGACCTGAGCAACGCGGTCGGGGCGAGCCACCCGACCGGTTCACCGGTCAAGCTCGGCGTACAGGGTGCGCACCCGATCGAAGATCCGGCCGGCCGCGTCGAGCTGCTGCTCCCGCGTCGGCTCAGGCACGGGGGCGAGAACGAGCGGCTCCCCGTAGCTGACGGTGACCCGGGGAAACCGCAGCCGGCGCCACTGGCGGACCCCCATCGACCCGTGGATCGCCACGGGCACCACCGGCGCCCCAGACTGCAGCGCCAGGCGCCCGATGCCGGGCCGGGGCTCTCCAAGGCCGCCGCTGCGCGACCGGCCGCCTTCAGCGTAGATCCCGACGCAGCCACCTCGGGTCAGGACGGAACCGGCGGTGACGAAGGCCTCATCATCGTGATGGCCGCGCCGGACCGGGAAGTGACCCGAGACGCGAAACAGGTAGCTGACCAGCGGGTTTCCCCCGAAGAACTGTGACTTGGACATGAAGCGGATCCGCCGGCGCAGGAACACGCCACAGAAGAAGTGATCCAGGTTGGAGAAATGGTTGGGGGCGAGGATCAGCGCGCCGGCCGACGGGACGTTGCCGCGTCCGCGGGCCCGCGTCCGGTAGAGCACCAGCGCGACCGGGGTCAGAAGGATCCGCACTGCGGTGTATGTCCACCCGGGTTCGTGGGTGCGAGCCCACGCGTGGAAGGGCGCCAGCGCCGCGGCGGGTCGCGGGTCGGTGTAGACCTGGGCCCGCAGCTCGCTCATCGCCACGCAAGCCTCGCACACGGCACCGCGCGGTGGATAATTGCGCGGTGGCCTACGACGAGCTTCTCGCGCAGCGCATCCGCGAGCTGATGGCAATCGAACCGGGCCTGACCGAACGCAAGATGTTCGGCGGGCTGGCCTTTTTGATCAACGGGAACATGGCGGTCAGCGCCGGCGGCCAGGGCGGCCTGCTGCTGCGGATCGATCCCACTCAGAGCGCGGAGCTCGCAGCCCGGCCGCACGCCGGCCGGTTTGTCATGCGCGGCCGCGAGATGGACGGCTGGCTGCGGATCGACGGCGCGGGTGTCGCAACCAGGGCGCAGCTGACGCGCTGGGTCGCCCGGGGCGTGGCCTACACCCGGTCGCTGCCGCCCAAGTGAGCGGCCGGGCCATCGTCCGGGCGTCGGGCGGCGAGCGGGGCCGGGGGGTGCTTCACGGTCAGGTGGTGAGCTCGGCCGTCCGCGTCGCGGCGGCCAACGACGGCTGGGAACGATCGCTGAGCTCGACCAGGCCCGGGCGACGGCCCGGATGCCTGAATCCTGACCACGTGGGTATCACCGCTCCATGGGGGCACCTTCATTGGACTGGTCCTCGGCGCAGGTCAACGACGCGACGCTCGAGGTGTCGATCACCGGGGAGCGCCCGAGGGGCTGGCGCAAGAGCGCGGAGCGTACGGTGCGCGTGCTCGGATCAGGGGAGTGGGGCGAGGTCACGATCCGCAAGGGCACGGTCCGCGTCACTGACGTGGGCCGGGGCGAGGAGGAACGGCTCCGCCGTTGTCTGGAGGGCGTGGTCGAGCAGGCTAACGCTGTCCATGTTGCGCCGGATCAGAAAGCTGAAGACGCCGAGCGCGAGGTCGGCTCCGAGACGCCGGCCGGCCCCGATGCTGAGATGACCGAGCGCTTCCGATCCTTCCCCACGGACTGAGTCCGGCGTCAGTTGCCGCGGAGGGTGGGCGACGTCGAGAGCACGTGGCCGCGCGCATCGAGCGCCTGCGTGGCCTACGGGGCGTTACGGGGCTGGTTGAGCCGCCGGCAGGCTCCGGGCCGGTCGCGGCGAAGCTCACCACGATGACCGAGGCATGGGTGTATCTGCTGCGCTGTCGCGACGGCTCGCTGTACACCGGGTGGACGATCGACCTCCACCGCCGGCTCGCCCGCCATCAGGCCGGGAGCGCCAGCCGCTACACGGCCAGTCGGCGACCGGTCCAGCTCGCGGTGATGCTGCCGATGCCCAGCCGGACCGAGGCTCGGCGCGAGGAGGCGCGGATCAAGCGCCTGGATCGCGCCGCGAAGCTGGCGCTGATCGCGAGCGAAACCGGGCCGGCGGCGGGTCAGTTGTCGCGCGGTGCGGGCGCGAAGACGATCCGCTTGAGCTCGGTGCGCGCGTTGCCGCCGAGACGCAACGCGGTCTGAAAGCCCTCGAGTCCGGCCTCGCCGGCGTCCAGCGCGCGGCGCAGCTCATCCAGCGCGGGGCGCTCCTGCGCGGAAATCTCGCTGCGACCGGCATCGAGCAGGACGAGGTGGCGCGGCCGCTTGTTGCCGTGAGCCAGGCGGGTGTAACGCTCGCGCTCCTGCGCATCGAAGCCTTCGATCGGCACGACCACGCTCAGGCCATCCCGCAGGCGCTTGGCCACGGCCGTGGCCAGCAGCTCGCGCGAACGGCCCTCGAGCTCGTTATCACCGACGCGGCCCGTGAGCAGCCCGCGGACCCGAGCCAGCGAGAGCACGGCGCCACGCTCCTCGATCACCCGATCGGCGAAGGTCCCGGGCGCCTGCTGAGTGCTGCCGACGACGACGACGAGACTCCCGGGCGAGTAGCGGATCCGATCCGACGGGGCCAGGATGCGGCAGCGAGTCGAGATGTCGACAGGACGGACGGTTTCGCCGTCGCGGCGCGGGCGCTCCGAGGACCACCCCGTCCGCTCGTCGACTCCGATCTTGACGCTGCGGGCGGCGGGGTTCTCGTTCATCCTCCCATGATCGCCGAACTGGACCGCTCGTGTCGCCGAGATGTTTCAGAACCCGCGGGACCGCGCATGCCAAGGTCGTCACAAAGCCTGACCGGGCGACGCACGACATCCAGATTGAGGAGCGAGATGGCCAACCGGAAGCGAGATTCGGATCTGTTCGAGACGCTGCGCGAGAGTGGGTTGCGCAAGCGGGTGGCCAAGACGATGTCCAAGTCGGCCGGGCGCGGCAAGCGCGGTACATCGCCGGCGAGCGTTTCGAGCACGATCGACCGGCTCCGTCAGGCCGCCTCGGCGCTCGAGAGCCGAGCCGACGCAGCCTCGCAGCGCAACCAGGCCGCCAGGAAGGCGGCGCGGACCCGCAGGCGCAACGCGGTCAAACGGAGCGCGAAGGCCAAGCAGGCCGCCGATTCACGCGCAAAGGCCACGGCGAACCCGTAGACCAGCGCCTCGGCCGGTCGGGCCCCCGCCGCTCGGGCGGCGTCCGCGTCTTCAACTCTCCCGCAACAGCGCGGCGTCCGACCCATCCCACACCAGCCGAGTGCGGCGGCACCGAACGTGGTCGCCGCGCCTCGCGTCAGTGACCAGCGGGTCGCCTCCTCCACCGCTCCTCTGTTGGCGAGCTTCAACGGTGTCAGCAGCCGCGACAGTGCGGTCACGAACTTCGGCGCCCAGTTCGAGCCACCCGATCAAGGCCTGTGCACCGGAAATGGATATGTGGTGGAGATGGTCAACTCCGCGTACACGATCTATCAGCCCAACGGAACGGTCGTCACCGGGCCCTACAATGTCAACGGACCGTTTGACGAGGGTCTGAGCGAGTTCACCAGCGACCCGCGCTGCCATTACGACGTGACCACCCACACGTGGTACGACGATCCTCCTCATCAACGCCGACAGCACGCAGTCGCGTGTGGACCTGGCCGTCAACACATCGGGCGATCCCACCAAAGCGTGGACGACGTAACGGATCGATACGACGGATATCGGTGGGAGCACCGGTCCCAAGCACGCGGGCTGCCCGTGCCTGGGTGATCAACCGACGTTGGGGATCGACGCCGCCAATGTCTACATCACCACAAACGAATTCTCGCTCCAGGGGCCGCAGTTCAACGGGGCGCAGATCTACGCGATCCCCAAGAGCGACCTCGTCGCGGCCGGCCCCGCCGCTACCCCGGCGCACTTCGTCCACTTCGACAACCTCAACGTCGGGGGAGCCGTTGCCGCATCGGTCCAGCCTGCGCTGACCACCGGATCGGCGCCGACTGAGTACTCCTCAGCTCGCTGGATCCGAACGGCACCTTCGATCAGCGGATTGGCGTGTGGGCGATGACCAACGCCGCCGGGATCGACGAGGGCATCAAGCCGAAGCTGTCCAGCTACGTGATGCCGTCTGAGGCCCACGCGTCTCACCCAAGGCCCGGCAGAGGGGCTCGAGCAGGCGGCTCGATGCCGGCGATGACCAGATGCAGCAGGTCCAGTACATCGACGGCTACGTCTGGGGCGCGCTCGACACGTCGGTGACCATCCCCAACGACCCCGCTGCTCGTGCCGGGGCGGCCTGGTTCCAGTTGACGCCGACCCTCAGCAAGGCATGGTGACCGGGGCGAGCGCACGTCAGGGCTACGTGGCGACTGCGGGCAACTACGTCCTGTGCCCGGCCATCCAGAGCGCGCCGGACGGCAAGATGGTGATGGCGTTCAGCCTCTCGAGCGCGACTCGCTTCCCGAGCGCGGCCTATGCCGTGCTGGACCCGGGAGCGACGGCGTTCGGACCGGTGACCGTCGCCGCGACGGGCACCGGCAGCTATGACCCGACCGCCACGCGCTGGGGCGACTATTCCTGGGCCGTGCTCGACCCCTCGGGCAAGGGAGTCTGGGCGGCAACCGAGTACATCCCGCCAGCGGCAAGCCAGACGCCCGACGGTAAGCGCAACTGGGGCACTCGCGTCTACGAGGTCGCGACTCCGTAGGCGGCGCGGATCCGCTAGCCCGTGCTCTGCGGGCTACCGGATTCCGCTGTCAATGCG
>JALYZB010000135.1 GCA_030945945.1 Actinomycetota bacterium
TCGTAGGCGTGGGGCAACAGCAGGGTCAGCCGCGAGGTCTGGCCCCACTTGGCCAGGCCCGAGACGATGAACTGATCGATGATGACCTGGGCCCCGTTGACGAAGTCGCCGAACTGGGCCTCCCAGAGCACGAGCGTCTCGGGCCCCTCCTGGGAGTACCCGTATTCAAAGCCGACGCAGGCCATCTCCGACAGCGGGCTGTTGTGCAGCTCCATCGGGGCCAGGGCCCCCGGCAGGTGCTGCATCGAGCAGTGCTCCTGGCCGGTCTTGGGGTCGTGCAGGACGAGGTGACGCTGGCTGAAGGTGCCGCGCTCGGTGTCCTGGCCGGTGAGGCGGATTGGGATCCCCTCGGTCAGCAGCGACGCGAAGGCCAGCGACTCGGCGTGCGCCCAGACGATGCCCTCGCCCGTCTCCAGAGATAAGCGGCGCTGCTCGAGCTGCTTGGCCAGCTTGGGATGGACATCAAAGCCGTCCGGAACCGAGAGCAGCTCCTCACCGAGCACACGCAGGCGGTCCGGCGCGATTGCGGTCTTGACCTCGGGGGAGGGCGTGCGGTCCAGCTGATACTCGCCGGTGGCGTGCTCGAGC
The DNA here is from genome assembly GCA_030945945.1 of Actinomycetota bacterium. The sequence goes on from JALYZB010000135.1 coordinate 589, forward strand.
TCCTTGGCAGCGGCGATCCGCTCCTTGAGCAGCTGATGCTGATCGGAGAGCACGGCCCACACCTCATCGGTCATCTCGGTCGAGCCCTGCTCGGTGACCACCCCGGCCTCGACCAGCTGGCGGGCGAAGAGCTCGCGCACCGAGGGGTGCTTCTTGATCATCTGGTACATCTCGGGCTGGGTATAGGCGGGCTCGTCGGCCTCGTTGTGGCCAAAGCGCCGGTAGCCGATCAGGTCGATCAGCACGTCGTGGCCGAACTCCTGGCGGAAGGCGAAGGCCAGGCGCACCGCGGAGATGCAGGCGGCGGCATCATCGGCGTTGACGTGGATGATCGGGACGTCGAAGCCCTTGGCCATATCCGAGGCCATCGTCGTCGAGCGGGCATCGTCGGCGTCGGTGGTGAAGCCGACCTGGTTGTTCTGGATGATGTGGACGGTGCCGCCGACCGTGTAGCCGTCGAGCGCCTGCAGGTTGAGTGTCTCGGCCACGACACCCTGCCCCGGGAAGGAGGCGTCGCCGTGCAGGATGATGGGAATCGCGGCGTTGGTGTCCTGGTGGGCGTGCGGCCCCTGACGGGTCGTCTGCGCCGCGCGAGTGGCGCCGACGGCAACCGGCCCGACGAACTCCAGGTGCGACGGGTTTGACTCCAGGCGCACGATGATCGACTCGCCACCGGGCAGCTGGTAGGAGCCCTGGGCGCCGTGGTGGTACTTGACGTCGCCGGTGCCGCCCTGGGGCAGGGTGGTGATCGGCTCAAGCGTCGAGGAGCCCTCGAACTCGGCGAAGATCGACTCGTAGGGCCGGCCGAGGTTGTGGGCGAGCACGTTGAGCCGGCCGCGGTGGGCCATGCCGACCACGACCTCGCGGGCACCGCGGGTGGCGGCCAGCTGGGTCAGCTCGTCGATCATCGGCACCGTCATGTCCAGACCCTCGACCGAGAACTGCTTCTGGCCCAGGTAGGCCTTGTGCAGGAAGCGTTCGAACGCGTCGACCTCGGTCAGCCGCTTGAGCAGCGCCTTCTGCTCGTCGCTGGTCAGCGGGTGGCGGAACTCGCCGGACTCGATCGCCTCGCGCAGCCACACCCGCTGACGATGCGAGGCGATGTGCTCGATCTCGTAGGCGATCGTCCCGCAGTAGGTCTCGCGCAGATGGGGCAGCGCGTCGGCAAGGCTGGCGCCCGGCACGTACATGCGCAGCACACGGGACGGGATGCGCTCCATCAGTTCCCGGGTGAGGCCCAGCGGTTCAGGGTCCAGGGACGGGTCGCCCTCGGGCTGGCGGCCGAGCGGATCGAGCCTGGCGGCGAGGTGGCCGTGCGTGCGGTGGGCCTTGAGCAACGAGGTGGCCGCCTGGATCGCGAACATGATCTTCTCGTCGCGGGCGGGATCGGCCGCTGATGCCGCGTCCTGCGCCGGGGTGGCCGGCGCCGGGGGGGCGGCCGGGGCGCCGGGCGGCTCGGGCAGTTCCGGGAGGGCGACACCGAGGTCGGCGAATACCCGATCGAAGAAGGACTCCTCGCCCTGCAGCAGCGCCTCGACGCGCTGCAAGAAGCGTCCGGACTCGGCGCCCTGGATGATCCGGTGGTCATAGGTCGAGGTCATGGTCATGACCTTCTCGGCACCGATCTGAGCTCCGATCCGGCCGAGGCCGACCGGGTAGGCGATCGAGCCCGTGGCGATGATCGTGCCCTGGCCGGTCATCAGCCGCGGGACCGAGGCGATCGTGCCGATCCCACCGGGGTTGGTGAGCGAGATGTTGCCCCCGACGAGATCGTCGGCGGTCAGGCTGTTGGTCCGCGCCTTGTCCACCAGGGCGTTGTAGGCATCGAGAAAGCCGGCGAACGAGAGGCGGCCGGCGTCGCGGATGACGGGCACCATCAGGGTGCGCGAGCCGTCCTTCTTCTCGACATCGACCGCGAGCCCGAGGTTGACCGCGCCGTCGTCGATCCGGTGGGGCTTTCCCTCGATCGCCTCGTAATGATGGGCCATCCCGGGCATCTCGTCGGTTGCCACGCGGGCGATCGCATAGGCGATCAGGTGGGTGAAGGACACCTTCTTGCCGCCCGCCTTGAGCTGCTTGCGGCGCCCGTCAAGGACGCTGACGGCGAGGGTGCGAAAGCTGGTGGCGGTGGGGATCGTGAGGCTCTGATCCATATAGCGCGCGAGCGCGGCGCCGCCGCCCTTGATCGCGGTTGCGCCGGTCGGCTTGGCCGCCGTCGCGC
>JALYZB010000165.1 GCA_030945945.1 Actinomycetota bacterium
CGAGCATCCGGATCTGGGTGCCGGTCATGCCGAACCCGGCTCGACGTCCGGTCTCGCCGGAATTGGGGTCGCGTGAGTCATCCGGCTGCCGCCTCGGGCTCGCGATGGCCCCGGGAGAGCTCCTGGCGGCCGACCAGCTCGAGGTAGGCATCCTCCAGGCCCTCCACGCCGTATCGCGCGGCGAGCTCCTCGCTGGTGCCCGTGGCCATGATCTGGCCGTGGTTGATGAAGGCGATGCGGTCACACAGCCGCTCGGCCTCCTCGAGGTAGTGGGTGGTGAGCAGGATCGTCGTACCCTCGCGGTTGACTCGCTCGATGTACTGCCACAGCTCGAGACGCAGCTCGATGTCGACGCCCGCGGTCGGCTCGTCGAGGATCAGCAGCCGCGGCCGGTGCATGAGCGCCCGGGCGAGGGTGATCCGTCGCTTCATGCCGCCGGAGAGAAAGCGGGTGCGCTCGTGGCGCTTGTCGGTGAGCGAGAAGATCTCGAGCAGCTCGGTCGCTCGCTGTCTTCGGTCGCGCTTGGTCATGCCGAAGTAGCCGCCGTGATAATCGAGTGTCTCCTCGACGGTCAGGAAGAAGTCGAGGTTGAGCTCCTGAGAGGCTAGGCCAACGCTCTGGCGTGCGTCACGGTAGTGGTTGACCGCGTCGTGCCCGAAAATCTGGATCGACCCCGAGGTCGGGCGCGCCAGTCCGGTCGCGCAGTGGATCAGGGTCAACTTGCCCGCCCCGTTGGGGCCGAGCAGCCCGAAGAAGTCCCCCGGGCCGACCTCAAGCGAGACCATTTTGAGCGCCTCGGTCCCCGTCGGATAGCGCTTGACGAGGTTCTCGATGGCGAGCGCAGGCGCAGATGACTCTGCGGTCATCCCGCGGGGGTCCGGGTCATCGTGACGGTCTGCGCATGGCGAAGCACGCTCCGGAGGATAGGAAGACGCAGGACCGTCAGAGATCTCGTCGCGGGCGGCCGGCAGGCGCGGGCCAGCTCAGCGACACCGCGGCACCGGGCGGGGTCAACCGAGAATCGACGTGGCCCGTCGAGCGTCCCTAGCCGTGCGCCGCTGCAGCTCCGATAATGGGGTCATGGCGCCAACGCTGACCGAGCAAGTGCTGGACCGGGCCCACGACGCGGTGATCTGGCTCGACGAGCGCGGTTGCGTGACGTACTGGAACCCGAGTGCGGAGCGGATGTTCATGATCGCGCGCGATCAGGCGCTGGGGCGCTCGGTGGCCGAGCTGATCATTCCCGAGCGCTTTCGCGCTGCCCATCACGCCGGGCTCGAGCGCTTTCTCCGGGACGGCACCGGGCCGGTCCTGGATCGGCGCCTCGAGATCGTGGCGCTGCGCGGTGATGGAAGCGAGTTTCCCGTCGAGATGACGATCTCTGCCCTGCGCCAGGACCATGGCTGGCTGTTCAGCGCGTTCGTGCAGGACGCGAGTTCGAGGCTCGAGGCCGAGCGCGAGCGCGAGCGCCTGTTGGCAGAGCTCCGCGGCGCCCTGCACGGCAGCCAGCGGCGCTTTGACGCCACGATCGGGGCGTTAAGCGACCCGGTGACGATCCGGGACCGCGAGAACCGGCTCATCTACGCCAACCCTGCCGCCCTCGCCTACCTGGGCTTTGCCTCAGTCGAGGAGCTTCAGTCCACTTCTCCGGACGAGATCTTCTCCGCTTATCGCGTGCTCGGCGAGCATGGACAGGAGATCGCGATGGCCGACATCCCTTCGGTCCGCATTCTCGGCGGCGCGACGGCCGAGCCCCTGTTGATCCGCACGATCGACCGGCGCAACGGCGTCGAGCGATGGAACCTGCTCAAGGCGACTCCTCTGCTGGAGGCCGAGGGGGAGGTCGAGGCGACGATCATGGTCATCGAGGACGTGACCGAACGCAAGCGCGCGGAGATGCACGCGGTCTTCCTGGCCCGAGCCGGAGAGGTTCTGGCGTCCTCGCTGGACTATGAGCGCACCCTGCGCAACGTCGCGGCGCTGGCCGTGCCGGACCTGGTGGATTGGTGCGCGGTGGACCTGGTCGACGAGACCGGGGACCGGGTGTCGGTGGCGGTCGCGCACGTCGATCCGGCTCGCGTGGCCCTGGCGGAAGAGCTTCGCAACCGAACGCCGGCGCGCCTGGACCCCGAGCGGGGTCTCGGGCTCGTGCTCAGCACCGGCGCGTCGTTGCTCTATCCCGAGATCTCCGATGAGATGCTCCGCCACAGCGCCATGGATGCTCGCCACCTCGAGCTGCTGCGCTCGGTGGGCATGCGTTCGGTGGCGCTGGTCCCGATGCGGCTGGGGAGCCGGATCCTCGGGGCGATGACGCTGGTCAGCGCCGAGTCGGGCCGGGTCCTTGATCAGTCCGACGTCGCCACGGCGGAGCAGATCGCCGCGCGTGCTGCGGTCGCGATCGAGAACTCGCGCCTGTACAGCGAGCGCTCCCGGATCGCCCACACGTTGCAGCAGAGCCTGGTGCCCGACACGCTTCCCGAGATCCCGGGGTTCGAGCTCGCCAGCGCGTATCTCCCGGCCGTCGCGGGCACGGAGGCCGGAGGTGATTTCTACGATGTCTGGGAGGTTGACGACGCGTGGATGATCACCATCGGCGATGTCACCGGCAAGGGAGTGGAGGCGGCGGCACTGACCGCAGTGGTCCGGCACACCATGCGCGCCATGTCCGAATTCGTCTCCAGCCCGGCCGAGCTTCTGGCTCGCCTTGACGGCACGCTGAAGCGCACAGGGTCGCCGTCCGTCTGCACCGTTCTCTGTGTGCGGCTCGACGGTGATCAGGTGACGGTCGCCGCCGGCGGGCATCCGCTGCCGTTCTGTCTCACCTCCGGCGGGGTCCGCCCGTTCGGAGACCACGGACCGCTGCTCGGCGCCCTTGACGACGTACGCTGGCAGGAATCCGTGATCACGCTCATGCCCGGCTCGACGCTGGTCCTCTACACCGATGGCGTGACCGATGCGGTCGGCGAAGACGAGCGCTTCGGTACCACACGTCTGGTCCGAACCCTCGGCGGCCTGCGCACGGGGTCGGCGACGGCCGTGGTCGACGGCCTCCTCGAGGCTCTCGCCGAGTTCCAGGTGGGGGCCAACGCCGACGATGTGGCGGTGTTGGCCCTTCGCCATCCGACGTCCGTTGCCGACGCCGCCGGGCCGGTCAGCGATCGAGGGGACGCGATCACCACGACCGCGGGTCCCTCGTAATGATCAGCGACGTCTTGCTCGCCCGATCCATTCAGGTCATGACCGTGGTCCAGGGAGATCGAGGATGCGAGAACTTCCGCCTCAGCAAGAACGTCGGCTCGGGCAGGGTCAGGTTGGTCTGAAGTTCCTCGCCGCCGAACCGTGACGAGTTGAGATGAAGGAGCTTCCGGTGAGCAGCCGTTTGAGATTCGCGCAGGTCGCGCTCACGGCCTTGGCTGCGGCGGGGCTGAGCGGAGCGAGATCGAAGAAGCCGTGGATCAGCCCGTCGTAGCGCACCAGGCTGACGGGGACTCCCGCCAGTTCGAGCGCTCGTGCGTAGGCCTCGCCTTCGTCGCGGAGCGGGTCGTACTCGGCGGTCACGACGATCGTCGGCGGAAGTCCGGTCAGATCCTCGGCGAGCACGGGGGAGAGGCTCGGGTCGGTGCGCTCGGCCGTGCCGACATAGTGGTCGCTGAACCACTTCATGTCCTCGAGGGTGAGGAAGTACCCGTCCGCGTTCTGCTCACGCGACGGGTACAGGGCAGCGTCGTCGCGAGCGTCGGTGCCGGGGTAGATGAGCAGCTGCGCGGCCAGCGGCGGCCCGCCGGCGTCGCGGGCGAGCCGGGCGATGACCGCGGCGAGGTTGCCCCCGGCCGAGTCACCGGCGATCGCCAGTCGCCCCGGATCGCCGCCGAGTTCGTCGGTGTGTGCTGCTGTCC
>JALYZB010000204.1 GCA_030945945.1 Actinomycetota bacterium
GCCAGCAGCCCCTCGGACTCGAGCTCGGCGACGACGGCTCGCTGCGCCTCGTCCACAGTCAGGCCCACGAAGCGCTCGGGCGCCTGCGCCGTGATCCGCCCGTCCTCTCCGATCACCTGCGGCTGAGCAAGGCCATGGCGGCGGCCGATCTCGAAGTCGTTGAGATCGTGGGCGGGGGTGATCTTCAGCGCCCCGGTGCCGAACTCGGGCTTGACGTACTCGTCGGCGATGATCTTCAGCTTGCGCCCGACCAGGGGCAGCACCGCCTTCTCGCCAATCAGCCGCCGGTAGCGCTCGTCCTCAGGGTGCACGGCGATCGCGGTGTCGCCGAGCATCGTCTCGGGACGCACGGTGGCGACGGTGATCGCACCCGAACCCGAGGCCAGCGGGTAGTCGATGTAATAGAGGGTGTCGGTCACCTCGCGGGGCTCGACCTCCAGGTCCGAGATCGCCGAGCCGCTCCCGGGATCCCAGTTGACCATGTAGCGGTCCCGGTAGATGTAGCCCTTCTCGTGCAGGGCTACGAATACGCGCAGCACCGCCTCGGCATAGGCGTCATCCAGCGTGAACCGCTCCTCGGCGTAGTCCGCTGAGGCGCCCAGGCGCTTGAGCTGTTCGATGATTGCGCCGCCGTACTGCTGGCGCCACTCCCACACGCGCTGCACGAACGGCTCGCGCCCCAGCTCGGTCCGATCCGTGCCCTCGGCGGCGAGCGCGCGCTCGACCTGGGTCTGGGTCGCGATACCCGCGTGATCGGTGCCGAGGATCCACTTCGTGCGCCGGCCGCGCATCCGCTGATAGCGCGCCAAGCAGTCCTGGATGGAGTTGTTGAGCGCGTGCCCCATGTGCAGCACGCCGGTGACGTTGGGCGGCGGGATCGCCAGCGAGTAGTTCTCGTCCGGCGTCCCCTCCGCGGGTGGGTGGAAAAGGCCGGTATCAAGCCATTTCCGCACGATCCGCGGCTCGACGTCCGCCGGGTCATAGCGCGTGGTCGTCTCGAGATCGCTCATCGGATCGGGGAGTCTAGGGCCGGCGTCGTGCGCCGCCGCGCTCGGATTGATCCGGTCCTCTCGGGGAGCACTTTCCAGTCCGAATGGGGCGCACAGGCCCCGCTGCCACGTTAGGCCGCGGCCTCGTCCTCGTCCGGAACGGCGACCGTGACCAGCGTCGGCGCGGTGCTCTTGTCGATCGTGTCACGGGTCACCACGCACTTCTGCACGTCGCGGCGGGACGGCAGCTCGAACTGAACCTCGAGCAGCACCTCCTCGATGATCGAGCGCAGCCCGCGGGCGCCGGTCTCACGCTCGAGCGCCTTGTCGGCAATCGAGGTCAGCGCCTCGTCGGCGAACACGAGCTCGATCCCGTCGAACTGGAAGAAGCGCTGGAACTGCTTGACGAGCGCGTTGCGCGGCTCGGTGAGGATCTGCATGAGCTCGTCGCGCGAAAGTTGGTGGATCGCCGATACGACGGGCAGACGGCCGATGAACTCCGGAATCAGCCCGTACTGGATCAGGTCCTCGGGAAGCGTGTGTTCGAACATCTCCCCCAGGTCCCGCTGCTCCTTGGACTGGATTGCCGCGCCGAAGCCCACGCCCTGGTGGCCGATCCGGCGCTCGATCACCTTGTCAAGGTTGGCGAATGCGCCCCCGCAGATGAACAGTACGTTGGTGGTGTCGATCGACAGGAACTCCTGGTGGGGATGCTTGCGTCCTCCCTGGGGCGGGACCGAGGCGGTCGTCCCCTCGAGGATCTTCAGCAGCGCCTGCTGGACGCCCTCGCCTGATACGTCACGGGTGATCGACGGGTTGTCGGCCTTGCGGGCGATCTTGTCGACCTCGTCGATGTAGATGATCCCGGTCTCGGCCTTCTTGACGTCGTAATCAGCGGCCTGGATCAGCTTGAGCAGGATGTTCTCGACGTCCTCGCCGACGTAGCCGGCCTCGGTCAGCGCGGTGGCATCGGCAATCGCGAACGGGACGTTGAGGATCTTGGCCAGCGTCTGGGCCAGCAGCGTCTTGCCGCAGCCGGTCGGGCCAAGCAGCAGGATGTTGGACTTCTGCAGCTCGATGTCGTTGTCATCGGACTGCATCATTTGGACGCGCTTGTAGTGGTTGTAGACCGCCACCGAAAGCGAGCGCTTGGCCTGCTCCTGGCCGACCACGTACTCGCCCAGGACCTCGTAGATCTCCCGCGGCTTGGGAAGATTCTCGATGTCGAAGGTCGGGGGAGTGGTCAGCTCCTCATCGATGATCTCGTTGCAGAGGTCGATGCATTCGTCGCAGATGTAGACGCCGGGGCCGGCGATCAGCTTCTTGACCTGCCGCTGGGACTTGCCACAGAAGCTGCAGAGCAGCTGTTCGTTGGAGTCAGTTGGACGTGCCATGCATCTCCCTCCCCGGGCTTGCTCAGACAGCGCAAGCGCGCTGCGAAGCTTAGAGGTTCCCCGTAAGTCTGGCGAACCCTGTTGCGCCCATTGTCACCGGTGTCGCGTTCGGAAAATGCGAACGGGGCACTAGTGCTCCGAGATCACCCGGTCGATGATCCCGTACTCCTTGGCCTGCTCGGAGCTCATGAAGTAGTCGCGCTCGGTGTCCTTGCGGACATCCTCGACCGGCTTGCCGGCGTGCTGGGCGATGATCTCGTCCAGCCGGCGGCGGATGTCGATGATCTCCTGGGCGTGGATCTCGATATCGGTCGCCTGGCCCTGAAAGCTCGAGGAGACCTGGTGGATCAGGATCTTCGCGTTGGGCAGCGCCATGCGCTTGCCCGCGGCTCCGCCGGCCAGCAGCAGCGCGCCCATCGACATCGCAATCCCGACGCAGATCGTCGACACGTCGGGCTTGATGAACTGCATCGTGTCGTAGATCGCCAACCCGGCATAGACGGACCCGCCCGGGCTGTTGATGTAGATCGAGATGTCCTTATCCGGATCCTCGGACTCGAGGTGCAGCAGCTGAGCGACGATCAGGTTGGCGATCTGATCATCGATCGGCGTTCCGAGAAAGACGATCCGCTCATTGAGCAGCCGGCTGTAGATGTCGAATGCTCGCTCCCCACGGGAGGTTTGCTCGACCACCATGGGTACGAGTGGACTCATGTTCCTCGCTTCTTTCGTCCTGGGCCGGGTTCAGTGCCGACTGTAGCAATCAACCCCGGGGTGGCTGAGCGGCCGAAGTCGCGTCAGCGACCGGCTGAAGAGGTCAGCTGCCGGGGGTCCAGATTTGCTCGGCGCGACCCTCGGCGGGTTCCTTGCCCGGGGTCCAGAGCTTCTCGCGAGGACCACCGGCTTTGCCGGCGGTGCCCGCCTGATCGACGGTGATCGGGCTTGTTTCGCGGACCAGCAGCTCGACGGCCTGGCGAGCGGCGACGTCCTCGCGCAGCGCGTCCAGCCGCCCGGCCTCACGTAGCTGGGTGACCAGCTCGGCTGGATCTGATCCGTCGCGCTCAGCGGCGGGGCGCAGCGCTTCGACGAGATCCTCGTCAGAGGGCTCAATCTTCTCGGCGGCGATGACCGCGGCCAGGACTGCTTCGCGCCGCAGGGCGCTGGCCGCGTCGGGCTCGGCGTCATGGGCGAGCGACTCCTCGTCCTTGCCGGCGATCCGCAGATAGGTCTCCTTGGAGATGCCCTGGCGGGTGAGCGCATTCATGGTCTGGTGAACGACCTCATGCGCTCGCGCGTGCACGAGCTGGTCAGGCAGCTCGACCGTCGCCTCGTCGGCGGCGGCCTGCAGAACCGCCTCCTCGAACTCGCGCTCGATCGCCGCCTCGTCGGCCGTGCGCAGGCGGGTGGCGATGTCCTCGCGCAGCTCCGCCAGCGAATCAAAGCCACCGGACTCCGAAGCGAACTCGTCATCAAGTTCGGGCAGTCGCTTGGCCCTGACCTCCGAGACGGTGACCTGGAAAATCGCATCCTTTTCGCCGAGGTCATTGGGATAGCCCTCGGGGAAGGTCACGGTGACCTCGCGGGTGTCGCCGGCGCAGGCGCCGGTCAGCTGATCCTCGAAGCCGGCGATCAGGCGTCCGGAGCCCAGCTCGATCAGCTGGTCACGGCCCTCGCCGCCCTCGAAGGGGACGCCGTCGACGCTACCCACGTAGTCCATGACGAGATGGTCACCGCCCTGCGCGGCGCGTTCCACGGTCTCCAGGCTGGCGATCCGGTCGCGCATCTGCTCGATCTCGGCGTCGATCGCCTGATCGGAGACGTCAGGCTCACGCCGACCGACTTCCAGGCCCTTGTAGGTTCCCAGCTGCGCCTCGGGACGGACGCCGATCTCGATCGAGAAGGCCAACGGCTGACCGTGCGCGGGCAGATCGCCAACATCGAGGTCGGGATCGCCGACCGGTGCGATGCCGGCGCCGTCCAGCGCCTCGACGTACCACGTGCCCAGCGCACTGCGCAGGGCCTCGTCGAGCACCGCCTCGCGGCCGAGACGGCGCAGGACGACGGTCGGCGGGACCTTGCCCTTGCGAAAACCGGGAATGCGCAGCTCGCGGCCGAGCTGCTTGGCCGCCTGCTGGATGCGACGTTCGACCTCGTCGGCGGGAACCTCCGCCGCGACGCGTACGCGCGACTCGGGAAGCTGGGTCACTTCTGTCTTGAGTGGGCTCACTGGCCGCACACGATAGCTTGGGGCGGGTGCCTGCGCGGCTTGCCGGTCGGCTTCTCACCAGCCCCCTCGCCTTCGTGCTCGGCGGAGTGCTCGACACGGTGCGCTTCCTGACCGCCGTCGCCGGTGACCGGCGGCGTCGCC
>JALYZB010000224.1 GCA_030945945.1 Actinomycetota bacterium
CCGACTGGCAGGCGGCGCTCGCCTCCGCGGTGCTGATGGCGCCGCCGATCCGCGCCCCGCTGCTGCTCTCAGACGCCACCTCGCTGCCATCGGCCAGCGCCGGCGCGCTGAGCGCGCTGGCGCCGACCGGATCAGGCGCGGCAGGCGGCGCCCAGGTCATCCGGGTCGGCCCGGTGGCACGGCCGGCCGGGCTGCGGGCAGCATCGGTCAAGGGGACAGATCCGTACGCGCTCGCGGCGGGCGTCGACCGCTTCGTCAGCGCGGCTGCGGGCCGCAGCAGCTCCGCGGTGCTAATCGCCTCGGCCAACGCCCCCGCCTACGCAATGCCGGCCGCCGGCTGGGCAGCCGAGAGCGGCGACCCGATCCTGTTCATCAACGGCGCGACGGTCCCGGCCGCGACCCGTCAGGCGCTGCTCGCGCATCAGCGCCCGCACATCTACGTGCTCGGACCGCCCAGTGTGATCGGCGCGGGAGTGTTGCGCGCTCTGAGCCGCTACGGCCGGGTCAAGCGGGTCGACGGCCCCGATCCCGCCGCCAATTCGGTCGCGTTCGCCGAGTACCGCGATCCCGGCTGCCCGTACGGGCAGCCGTGCGCGCACGTGCCCGGAAGCTTTGGCTGGGCGATCCGCAGCCCGGGCCACGGCTACGTGCTGCTCAACGCCGACCAGCCGCTCGCCGCCGCGGCCGCAGCGCCGCTTTCGGGCTCGGGCAGCTACGGGCCCGCACTGGTGCTCAACAGCGCCAGCAGCCTGCCCAAGCCCGTCCTCACCTTCTTCCTTAACTACGCGACCCCGGGCTACACGCAGGAGGGCCCGACCGCCGCGGTCTACAACCACGGCTGGGTGATCGGAGACCCGAGCGAGGTGTCGGTGGGCGTCCAAGCCCAGCTCGACGCTCTGCTGGAGGCCGTGCCCCAGACCGGGCACTGACCGGCGCCGCGCCGCGCGAAGGGTTCCCGACGACTGCGGGGGGGCCCGGGCGGTACCGTGTGTCGGACATGAGCCAGGCTGAGCATCCGGACCGCACCGCCCCCGAGCACGCGGTCACCGTCGAGGACGTTCGTCAGTTGATGGGCGCCTCCACGCCGCACTTCGCACTGCAGCTGCGCGCCCGGATTCGTGCACTGATCAAGGGACTGGCACCCGAGCATCCGGCCCGGCGCGAGGGTGAGCGCGAGATCGCCCGCCTGGATCAGATCGCGTTTGCCGGTGAGGTGCGCGGGCACCGTGCCGAGCCGGGGCTGACGCGGCTGCCGAGCCTCAGTGGCGACGCGCCCGCCGCAATCTGACAGACCTCCGCCGCCGCGTGACCCAGCAACCTTCCGGCCCTGCCAACGTTTTGAGTCCGAGCATGAGCGATGGGCGCCACATCTCCATCATCGGCCTCGGCCGGGTCGGGCTACCGCTTGCCCTGTGCTTTGCCGCTCGCGGCCTGCGCGTGCTCGGGGTCGACCACGACCCCGCGGTGATGAGCTCGCTACAGGCCGGGCGGATGCCGTTCATCGAGGCAGGCACCCAGGAGCTGCTCGACGAGGTTCTCGCCAGCGGCCGGCTCGAGCTCACCGACCGTGCCGCCGACGCCGCCCAGGCCCAGGACATCGTCCTCACGATCGGGACGCCGTCCTTCTCCCACGTCGAGAGCGACCTGCGCCAGTTGCGCGCCGCGGTCGACGATCTGCTCCCGCTCCTGCGCCCCGGACATTCGCTCGTCCTGCGCTCGACGATCGCACCCGGGACCACCGAGTACGTGGCCGGCTACATCGCCAAGCGTCGTACCCTGCGGGTCGGCGAGGACGTGTTCGTCGCCCACGCCCCCGAACGCATCGCCGCCGGACGCTTCCTGGAGGAGATCTCCTCCCTGCCCTGCATCATCGGCGGGGTCTGCAAGACGTCGCCCGCGCGTGCGGCGAGCCTGTTCAGCGTGTTCGGCGCCCCGATCGTCCGGACCACCCCGGTCCAGGCCGAGCTGGCCAAGATCTGGACCAACATCCTGCGCTACGCGACCTTCGCGCTGCCCAACCTGCTGATGATGGACTGCGAGATGTACGGCGCCAACGTGTTCGAGGTGATCGAGCTGATCAACCACGACTATCCCCGGGGCGGCATCGCGATGCCGGGCATGACCGCCGGAACCTGCCTGCGCAAGGACTTCGCCTTCTCGGAGGAGCGCTCCCACGCCCCCGGCATGCTGCTCGCCGTGTCGCGAGTCAACGAGGGCGTCCCGCTGTTCCTCGTGGAGGGTGTCAAGCGCCGGATGG
>JALYZB010000231.1 GCA_030945945.1 Actinomycetota bacterium
CGCCCTCGCGGGCTGGCTCGATTTCTACAATCGCCAACGACCACACGGCGCCCTCAGCCACCGGCCCCCGATCACTCGACTACACGAGCTAAACGGGAACAACCTCCTCGGGACTTACAACTAGTCACCGTTAGTGTCACGCGCTCGGTGCTCAGCAGCCGCCGCGGCTGAGCAGTCCCGCTACCGCATCGTCGCCGAGGGGGCACTCTCGTTCTGACTGCTGCCTTTCGCACGGAACGGCAGCGGACCTCGACCAATCGCGTCCGGCGCAGAACACCGCCCGCCGACCCCGCATAAACGGCCCACCGCCCTCCCGCGCGCGGCTCACCGGTCTAGTGCTCTGCGTCGCTCTGCGACGAGAACAGGCACGCGAGTCGAACGCCCCGGCTGCCCGTCACGTGCTCATGAATATCCGCTTCACTGCGCTACGCGCAGCTCCGCACACAGTTTCACTGTCCGGTGCAGTGTCTACGTTGCATACATGGGACGGCGTGCACGACGCCAACATCAGGCGCAGCCCCCGATTGCGGGGCCCCGGAGTCGCATGGCGCGCGTCCAGATCAGCGACGAGAACTGGGCGGCCTATCGAGCCGCTCTGGGCGCGACGCCAGTGAGCGTCGCTCTCGGCCGGCTGGTCGAACGTGAGGTGGCGAGCCATCGGCGCCGCGCTGCACTGGATGCCGATGGTGTTCAGGATGCAGTGCGTGATGCCCGTACGGTCGCGGAGGAGCTCGCAGCGCTCATCGCGAGACTCGAAGGGCAGCGCGCCTGATCATCTGTCGAGCGCCTGACGCGCGCGTCGCTCGTGGCCACCCGTCGCGGACGAGGCGCTCGGGCATCAAAAGACTGGCCGGATGCGCAAATCGGCGCTACTGTTCGGTGCTGTGCTGATTTGGCATTTTGTGCGGACTCACATTGAACCCGGCAGCGAGGAGGAAGCCTCGGGCAGGCGCTGTCGGGCAACGGAGGCCCCATCGTGACCGCGGTTGTGCAGCTGCGGCTCCCGGTCGACCATCTGGTCACCAAGCAGCAGCTCGCGCAGCATCTCGGCCGGTCCACCCGCTGGGTCGAGCTGCGCGTCCGGGAAGGCATGCCGTCCGAGCCACCGACGACGCGATGCCCGCGGCGGCGGTTCCGGCTCGCCGAGGTCGAGCGGTGGCTCGCGGAGGGAGATCCGAAACCTGTGCGCCCGCAGACCCAGCGACTTGCCGAGCTCGAGGAGCGGGTGGCAGAGTTGGCGGCGACCCTGGAGCGGCTGCAGCGGAGGTGGGCGAATGGCGATCGTGAAGCGCGGTGACCGGTACGGCGTTCGCATCTGCGACGCCGGCGCGGGTCGCCACCGCTGGCTGGGCACGTTCGAGAGGCTGCAAGACGCCAAGCGGGCCGAGGCCGACGCCATCGCCCGCCCGGCCCTCGGCGGCAGCCTCACGGTCGCCGAGTGGGCTCGGGAGTGGCAGGACGCGTACGCCCGCGGCGCGGTTGCCACGCGCCGCACCTATCGCTACGCGTGCGAGCAGATCGTCGAGAGCATCGGCAGCGAGAAGCTCGCCGAAGTCACGCGGCCGGAGGCGAAGAGGCTCGCCAACGCCTGGTCACGCAACACGACACGGGTGGCCCGAACCATGTGGGCCGACGCCCTGCGTGATGGCTTGTGCCAGCACAACCCGTTCACGAACCTTCGCCTGGAGACTCCGAAGGGCCGCAAGGACATCACGGCACTCACCGAGCCGGAGATCGCGCGGCTCGCGCAAGTTGCGGGCGAACAACATGGTGACTATGCGGAGGAGGCGTCCGCGCTCGTCCTGTTCGCCGCCTACACCGGAGTCCGGCCCGGTGAGCTGGCCGCCCTTCGGTGGTGCGACCTCGACATTCCGAACCGGAGAGCGACGATCAGCCGTGCCCTCGATGGCCAGGGCGGCATCAAGACCCCGAAGAACGGAAAGCCGCGACGAATCGTGCTCCCACCGCCGGCACTTCGCGCGCTCGGAATGGTCCCCCGACCGCTGGACCAAGAGGACACCATCTTCCACACTCCCCGTGGCAAGCGGCTGACGAAGGGCACGCTCGCCTACCTGTGGCGCCCGATCGTCGCCGCGTCGCGGGCCGGGGGTGGCCGAGACCTGGACCTCCACGAGCTGCGACACGCGTGTGCGACGTTGCTACTCGAGCGCGGGCTGGCGCCAGCCGACGTGGCGGTGCAGCTCGGCCACACTGACGGCGGCCGGCTCGTCATGACGCTCTACGGACACCCGAACGAAGACCGAGCGAGGGACCGGCTCGACATCGCTTTTGCGGCTGACGGCCACAACTCACCAGCGGCCGCCGAGCGCCTCGGCCACAAATCGGCCACCAGACGAGACGGCCTCGCCTGATCTCAGCTGCGAATTTCGCGGCTTTCGTTCCCGCCGTCTCCACCTCCGCAAAGAATTCGAACCGCCCTCCGCACCGTCTCGGTCGGGGGGCGTTTCGATGAGGGCCAGCGCATCAATCGCAGTGGTGGCCTGGTAGAACGGCCGACCGATCTCGGGCGTGACGGGCTGAAGCGTGATCGGTCCGAGGAGGGAGCGGAGCGTCTGCGCAGAGCGTGCGGTGCGCTGTTCGAGCACTTCCTGGAGCTTGCCGAGCCGGTCCGTGATCCACTCGATTGGCGGGGGCCGGAAGATCTTCTCGCGGCTGCGCCGGAGGCCGTCGACCTCGTCGCTGAGCGCGTCCACGCGGTGCTCAGTCTCAACCAGCGCCTTCGCAAGAGCCTGGCTACCGCGGCCCTCGCCGATGAAGTCGACGAAGTTCGCCATGCGTCGCTGCTCGGCCGTCAGCTCCGCTTCCTTCAGCTTCAACGTGTCCGGCAGGTCCGAGCGCAGCTTCGTGATCTCCTCCTCGACGCGTTTTACGACGTAGGCGATCTGCGCCGGATCCGAGAGCTCGTCCAGTACGGCGCCGAGGATGACCTTCTCGGCGAGCGCGCGTCGGACGAGCGTCTTGTTCTCACACGCGCCCTTTGTGGCGGCGAGGCAGCCGTAATAGCCGCCGCTCTTCCCACTCACTTGGGCGATCGCGGCTCCGCAGCAACCGCAGACCATGCTGCCGAGCAGGTGGGTGGGGAAGTGCTTCTGCCGGCTGCCCTGCCCTTTGGAGAAGCCGCGCGTCCCGCTACCGCCGGGCCACGTGCGGTGCACCTGCTTCCTGCGCTCCCGCACCGTCTGCCAGAGCGGCTTCGGAACGATCCGCAGCTGCTCATCCTCCGTAATCACCCACTCGGACTCCGGCTTCTCGAACCGGCGCCGCCGCCCGGTGCGAGGATCGCGCCGACTCTCGGTCTTGTTCCAGATCCAGCGGCCGGCGTACTTCTCGTTATCGAGGATCCGGCTGACCGTGGCCGGTGACCAGCCCTTCGCCGCACGGATGCTGCCCGGCACGCCCTCCTCGTTGAATGTCTTGACGATCTGCGTTAGCGACATGCCGTCGGCGTACGACGTGAAGACCCGCAGGATCGTGGCCGCCTCCTTCGGCTCGATCTCCATCTTGTAGCCCTCGGGTCGGGGCCGGCCCTTCTTGTCCATGCGCATCTCACCGACGGGCACCGAGCGGTAGCCGGACGTCTTTTCGCCGACGAAGAAGCCGCGCTCCTTCTGGCCCATTTGGCCTCGCAGGGTCTTCTTCTTCAGGTCCCGCAGCTGAAGCTCGTTGAAGATCCCGCGAACCTGGATCGCCAGGGTCGACTCTTCGTCGTCGCTGTCGAGTCCGTCGGCGACAGAGATCACGCGGATGCCGGCGAAGGACAGCTCAGCGATGATCGAGAGCATCAGGTGGTTGTCACGGGCAAGCCGCGACAGGTCATCGACCAGGACCGCGTCAAACTCGCCTGATTGAGCTGCGGACATGAGAGCCGCCAGCGCCGGCCGGTCCGAGCGGGCGCCCGACTGCGCCTGATCGCTGTACATATGATCGTCGGAGATGGTGATCGACCGCTGCTTCGCCAGCTTGCGACATGACGAGATCTGGTCGTCGATGCTCTCGGGCCGCTGGTTCTCGGAGCTATAGCGGGCGTAGACGGCGGCGGGCATCGAGACCTCCTGTCAATCGGACGGCACGTGGGAGGGGTCGTCGGCTTGGGCAGCCGCCTCCATCAGGCGGACGTACTCGGCGGCGAGCTCCACCGCGATGTGGTCAAGCAGTGCCTTGATCGCCGGCGCGAACTGGGTGCCACCTTGCCGGTGTAATTGCGAATTTCTAGCTGCGTCCCCAGCGGACATCATGATAGACATTGTCTATCATCGATTCGGACGGAACCGCGCTCAACTCAGGGGCAGCGACTGCGCGATCGCGGTCAGACTGATCTCGGTGCGGGAGAACCGGCTCCCCTCCGGTCCACCGAAGGCGCTTTCCCCGTTTTGAGCCTCGACGGGTTGCAGTTGGTCACCGGCGACACCTGCGTTGCCGGACACGTCTTCGATCGAGACGCCTCCGAACAGCTTCGGGTTCTTCCCGGCTGGGCCGAGCGCGAAGAAGATCAGATGGCCGTCGCTGATGATCACGCGCAGATCGGGTGCCTTGTCGGCGGTGAGGCT
>JALYZB010000244.1 GCA_030945945.1 Actinomycetota bacterium
GCTGTGCAGCGCGATGCTCTACTTCGATCTGGGCGCGCGCAAGCGCGCGCCGGCGGTCCCCGGAGAGGTCTGAGGCCGCCGGCCACCGCAGCGCCGCCCGCTGGAATCTGACCCGGTGTGACCTCGGGCCGGGTGCCGGACATAGGCCGGGTATGAACGACACCGGCCGGCGCCGCCGACCTCGAGGCGCTGTTTCACGCCCATGCCGCCACGGTGCGAGCCTACGCCGCCCGCCGCGCAGATGTCGGCACGGCGGATGACATCACCAGTGACGTGTTCGTGATCGCCTGGCGGCGCCTGGATGACGTTCCCGGGGACGCGCTGCCGTGGCTGCCGGCCTGCGCGCGGCGGGTGGTCGCCAACCGGTGGCGGGCGACCCGGTGCCAGACGGCGCTGCGCGAGCGGCTGAGGCTGGAACGTCCGCCGGCGTCGGGGCTCGCGATCCGGGACTCGGCGCTGAGCGAGGCGTTGCGGACTCTCAGGCCCGAGGACCGTGAGGTGCTGATGCTGATCGCCTGGGAGAGACTGGACGCCGGCCAGGCAGCCACGGTGATCGGCTGCACTCGGCGGGCCCTGACGATGCGGCTACATCGCGCCCGGCGCCGGCTGGCCGCCGCCCTCGCGAGCACTGACCCGGCCTGCACCGACCCGATGGAGACGATGTGATGACGGATCTGATGACGCGGCTGCAGGCCGCCAGCCCCGCGTCGGAGGGCGACCGACCGCCGATCGGTGACGTCTGGCGCAAGGTCGCCGCGCCCGAGAACGGGTGCGGAGCGCACCGCGCACGGCGGCCCTGGACGGCCGGCATGGTCCCCGGGGCCGGACGGGCGGGGCGGGCGATTGTCGCAATCGCGGTGGTCTCGGTCCCGGTGATCCTGGTGGGGGCGATCGTGCTGACGATGCTCGGTGCCGGTCATCAGCCCCCTGGACCGGTCGCGCCCGCGTCCGGCGGCGCGCCGGCTCATTCGACTCTCGATCCGCGCGCGCAGCGCGTCGCCGTGGCGCAGCCGGCCGGCCGAATCGGAACCGTGGTCGCGCTCGATCCGCGCAGGGCGCGATCCGGGCGCTTGTCACCAGCGGCATCGGCGGCACTCGGACCACGGCGCTGCGGGCCGCGGCCTTCCAGTATCGGCCCGGCGCGGCGTTCGACATTGTCACCGCGGTCGCGGGGTTGGATTCCGGCCGGACACGGTGCGAACATCAATTCCGGCCCCGGCGGCGCTCGGCAAATCCGGGGTCACAGTTCGAAACGGCTTGGGGTCTGGATACGGCCACGTGACCCTGTCTAACGCGCTGCGCTTCTCGGTCGACACCGCCATAGCCCGCGTTGGCGCTGAGCTCGGCCGCGAAACGATGACGAACTACATGCGACGCTTCGGCTTCTACACGTCCGCGCGGATCGGCGACGGGCGGGCCGCGCTGCCGGCCAGCGGCGTCCTCCTCGGCGGCCGTGTCGTGACCCCGCTGCAGCCCGGGGTGCCCCTCGGTGCGCTCGCCGTGGGACGCGCCGGGCTGATCGTGACGCCGCTGCAGATGGCGATGGTCGCCTCAGCGGTGGCCGGCGGCGGCACGCTGATGACCCCTCACCTCGACCGCCGCACCCCGTCGGTGCAGAGCCGGGTGATGACGCCGACGACCGCCCGGGCGCTAACCGCGATGCTGCGCGTCGTGGTCACCGGTGGCACCGGGACCCCGGCCGACCTCCGGGGAGGGCGCATCGCGGGAAGACGGCCACGGTTCCGCTCTCGACGCGTCGTGATGGCGCGACCGACGTCTGGTTCGTGGGCTTCGCGCCGGCCGATCACCCGACCGTCGCGGTCGCCGTCGCGCTGGAGCTCAAGCACGGCGGTTTCGGGGGGACGAGCGCCGCCCCGCTCGCCGCCCGCGTGACGGCCCAGCGGCCACCGGCCAGCGTCGCCCGCATGCTGAGGTCCTCGCGCAGCACCGCGAGGTCGGCGTCAGCCCCCGGCGGTGACCGCGCCCGCCACCAGCCCGGGCTCCACCGCCAGCAGCGCGGCCAGGGCTGCGGAGTCGGGGGCGAGCAAGCTCCCCGGATCCATCGCCCCGAGACGGGAGACGTTGAGGGACGGGCCTTCGAGGTGCAGACCGAGGATGGCGGCCCCGGGGTACTGCCGCGGCCGGCTACGTCGCTGCCCGCGGTGGCGCCGTTCCCCCGCGCTCGGGCGTGACCGATCGCCCGCAGTGCGGCCGCGAGCCAGCTGCGCGGAGCCGAGACGGGCGTCGCCAGCAGCGGGGTCCTGCCGTGCCGGACATGGAAGGCAGCGCCGGCCCCGTGCACGTGACCATCGATGAAGCCGGGCACGATCCAGTCACTGCCGAGCTCGATCGTCCGTTCTGGCGACCGCTGAACGCGGTCGCCACCGGCCGGGTCGAGGGAGGCGATCCGGCCCGCCCGGCGGTGGGTCTCACACCACCATCTTGCTATGAAGTAACCATGGCCTCCTACCGCACCACCGTTGCCTGCAGCCGATCCGCCGATGACGTCTTCACCTACCTGGCGGACTTCTCCTCGGTTTCGGAGTGGGATCCGTCGATCACGAGTGCCGAGCATTCCAACCCGGGCGATCCACGTACCGTCGGCGCCACCTTTCACGTCGTGACCGGCAGGGTCGTGCTCGACTACACGACGCTGGAGCTGCAGCGACCCAGTCGGGTCGTGCTGCGCGGCGAGAACAACGCGATGATCTCGCTGGACACGATCACGATCGCCGATCGCAGCGACGGCGGGTGCGAGGTCACCTACGCCGCCGAGCTCGAGCTCAAGGGCCTGCGCAAGCTGGCGGACCCGATTCTCCAGCTGGGCTTCAGGCGCCTGGGAGACAAGGCCCGCGACGGGTTGCGGGCCAAGCTCAACGAGTCCTAGCCGGCCTGCCACTCGCCGCTGGGCGGTGGTGTGGTGTCCGCGTCCCGGCGGGCGGCTGACGCGGCGAGCCGACGGGCCATCGTGGCCGGGGCGATCAGCCGGGCCGGTGATGGGTCCGCCGCGGCTCGCGCAGCGATGCGGCTGAAATCGAGGCCGAGCCGGTCTCCTGCGACCACGGTGTTGCCGACCCGTCCTCCGAGCGCCCACACCCGCGGGTAGCCGTCGCGCAGCGCGGCGGCGATCGCGGTGACCTCGCCGCCGCCGCGATCGTCGAGGACGTTGACGACCGTCAGCGGCGCCACCCGTGCCGCGTCGGCCATCGCCTCCACGGTGGTCAGGCTTGCGGGCACGCGGGCGCCGACGAAGGCGTCAACGGCGACGGCGTCCAGGCTTGCGTCCGCCCGGCGGC
>JALYZB010000245.1 GCA_030945945.1 Actinomycetota bacterium
GCTGCGGGGCACGCGGCCAGCAGACCGCTTCGCTCTTACGCTGATCTGGTGGCGCTCGATGAGGTTGACGCGACGCAGGTGCCTGACCGGCGCCGGGGAAGTGAGCGTCAGACGTGAGCTGAGCCCAGCCAGCCCGGACGAGCGTGTCGTCACCGAAAGACGCGTGAGCGACGAACGATCGGGACGAGCGCTTCCCGTTGAAAGAATCGCGAGGAGTGGGTGTCTAAGCGATCGTCCGGCGCCGCCTGGCGGCCTACGCGAGTTTCTGCGCATGGTTGTGGCCCGCCGGTAGATTGCTGGGCATGGCCAGAAAGCTGGGTAAAGCGTTGGCGCGTCGGGCGAAGTTGCAAGCCCGGCTTTGGCAAGGTGCATGATCGGTTGCGGGTCAGCGCGCTGGCTCAGGAAGGCGATACGGTGAAGCGCGCGACCGCCGGGTTGGCCGCGTTGGTCAACGACCGGTGCGGCGGGCGCTCAGGGTCGACCTTTTGTTGGCTTTGATGCCCGCCACCACTCTGCTGAGTCCGCGCGCGATGCGGCGGCGGTGTTCGCCGGCGCGGGGGTGGGCGGGCTACTGGTGGGTGGGCGGGCTGCTGGTGGCCGAGCCGGTGCCGACGCCGGTTCTCGCGTTCGCGGTGCGGAGCCGTGCTGTGATGCCGGTGTGCTGGTTACCGCCAGCCACAACCCGGCGATTGACAACGGGTGCAAGGTCTTCGGCGCTGACGGCGCGCAGATCATCCCGCCCGTCGACTCCGAGATCTCGGCGCGGCTCGACGCCGCGCCGGAGGCCGATCAGCTGCCCGTCGGCGAGGCCGAGCCACTCGGGCTCGATGTCGTTGTGCGCTACCTCGACGCGGTCGTCCCCGCCGCGCTTCGGCACGCTCCCTCCGAGCGGGAGGTCGCGATCGTCTACACCCCGTCCACGGCGTCGGCCGCGACGTGATGCTGCCCGCGCTCGCCCGTGCCGGCTTTGCGACGCCGCCCGTCGTCGCCGAGCAGTCAGACCCTGATCCGGATTTCCCGACGGCACCCCGGCCCAACCCCGAGGAGCCCGGCGTCCTCGATCTCGCTCAATGACGCGGGCGGCCCGCGCTGACGTCGTGCTCGCCAACGATCCCGACGCTGACCGGCCCGCGGTCGCGGTCCCGTGGCCGGACGCTGAGGGCGGTTGGCGGGCGCTCACCGGCGACGAGGTCGGCTCACTGATAGGAGATGAGCTCCTACGCGCGGTCTCGCAGCCAGGTGACACGCTGCTCATCGGGAGCGTCGTCTCAGGCACGATGCTCGCCGCGCGGGCGAAGGCGGCGGGGGCGCGTTACGCGCAGACGCACACCGGCTTTAAGTGGATCATGCACATCGCCGAGCGCTGCGACGCGCGGCTGTTACTCGGCTACGAGCAGGCGCTTGGCTACGGCGTCACCGGCTCGTACGCGACAAAGACGAGATCTTCGCCGGGCTCGTGATGGCAGCGATCGCGGCCCGTGCGCGGGCCGAGCGCACGACGATCAAGGCCCGGCTGGACGCGCTCGCCAAGCGCTTCGGCCTGCGGGCGACCGCAAAGCACTCGATCGCCCTACCGCCCTCGGGCAGCGACGCCGCCGCCGGGTCGTTGGCGGCGCTCGCCGCCGATCCCCCAACGCGTCTCATCGGGCGGCCGGTCACCGGGGTCGACGACCTCGAGCGCCCCAGGCTCCGCGAGACGAGCGGCGCTGGAGCGGAGTGGCCCCTGGGCCTCCCGGCGTCGCCGGTGGTCGTCCTGTATGCGGGCGACGCGGTGCGGCTGACCGTGCGCCCGAGTGGGACCGAGCCCAAGCTCAAGCTATATCTCCAAGTGGTCCTGCCGGTCGCCGCCGGCAGGCCGACGCCGCGCGCGGGCCGAGACGGAGCTGTCCCCGCTGCTGGAGCAGGCCGAGAAGCTGGGGGCGCGATGAACCCCGCCCCCCGCCTGAACCCCGCCGAGCTCGCGGCGATGATCGATCACACGCTGCTCCGCCCGAGGCGACCGACCGCGACATCGTGGCGCTGTGCGAGGAGGCGGTGGCGCTTGGGGTGTTCGCGGTGTGCGTGTCGGCAAACAGGGTCGCCCTCGCGGCTAGCTACTTGTCCCGGGAGCCGGTCCGGGTGGCCGCGGTCGTCGGGTTGCTGTCCGGCGCCCACCGCGCCGACGTCAAGGCCCAGGAGGCCCGGCTGGCCGCCGGCGACGGCGCCGACGAGCTTGACATGGTCATCGATCTCGGCGGCGTGCTGGCCGGGAGCTGGACGGCGGTGAGCGAGGAGATCGCCGCGGTCCGGGCCGCCGCCGACCCCGAGGTGCTGCTCAAGGTGATCGTCGAGTCCGCGCTGCTGTCAGACGAGCAGACCGTGGCCGCCTGCGAGGCGGCACGCGACGCCGGCGCGGACTTCGTCAAAACCTCGACCGGCTTTCACCCCGCCGGCGGCGCGGCGATCCACGACGTCGAGCTGATGGCCGCCACCGTGGCACCCGCGCTCGGGGTCAAGGCATCAGGCGGGCTCCACACCGCCGAGCAGGCCCTCTCGATGATCAACGCTGGCGCACCCCGCCTAGGCATGTCCCGCACCGCCCAGGTGCTCGACCAGATCACAGGATCCACGTGAGCTCTAAGAACAGGTCGCCGAGCTGATCGACCGGCTCCTCGCCCGCCTCGCCGTTGCCGCCTACAACCGTTCGTCCGGCTCGGACGCACGCTCCGCAAGCACCGATCAGCGATCCTCGCCGCCCGACGGCTGAACCTGAGTAATGCCAGAGCAGAAGCGCTGAACAGCAAGGTGAAGCTAACTGTCCGCCGCGCCTACCGCTGCCACTCCCCCCAAGCCGCGCTCGCGCTCGCGCTCCTCACCTGCGGCGCGGCCACCCTGACACTCCCACACGAACAAGCGTTCCCGTGATCTCACCTACGATCATGCCCGGAGAGCCCGAAATAGGTGGAGCCACAGGCGAGGCGGCAGGGGCGGTTCGCAATACTCAGAAGATCGCGCCGCCATCCCCGTCCGCAGCGGGGTCTCCGTTCGAGAACCGCCCGGTCAACTCCAGGTGGTCGTACATGAGACGGTGGGCGTCATCAGGCTCCCGCGCGATGATCGCGTCGAGGATCAGGCGGTGGGCGGCGAGCGAGCGCTCGGGCTGACCTGGCCGCGAGAGGGAGGCTTCGGCGATGCGGGCCGCGCCCTCGGTGATGAGCAGCAGGAGGCGGTCGAGGACGCCGTTGTGGGAGGCGGCGCGGACGGAGCTGTGGAAGGCGCGGTCGCCGAGCAGCCCTGGCTTGCCCTCCGCGAGCTCACTCTCCATCAAGCGGAGTGCGGCGACCATCTCGGCGAGATCCTCGTCGGCGCGCCGCACGGCGGCGCTGCGGGCGGCGAAAGCTTCCAGCGCGTTGCGGACCTCGCCCAGGGGACGACCTTGAGCGGGTCCTCGCTGAATCATCTGCTTGCCTCCTGCTTGCCTCCTCGGCTTGTACGACGCCGATCGAACAACCGGTAATATCTAATTTTGCAGGGTTTTTCCTAATGGAGCCAGTCGGGATCGAACCGACGACCTCCTGCTTGCAAAGCAGGCGCTCTCCCAACTG
>JALYZB010000255.1 GCA_030945945.1 Actinomycetota bacterium
CGGATGGCCACCGTCGAGCAGAAGATCCGCTGTGAGCACCGGGCCCGCGAGCTGCTGGCCGAGCAGGGTCTTCCCGTCCCGGCCCTGATCGAATACGGCTACACGTGCATCCGCTTGATCTGGCCCGAGAGCCGGCTCGCGCTGCGGATCGACATCGATGACGCGGCCAGCACAGCGCACGTGGTGCTGATCGACCGGCCCCACGCGAGCCAACCGCCGCTCGCGCCCGATGAGGGCGATCAGGCCGACGGCGCGCTCGCCCTGGTCGGGATCGAACTCAGCCCGAACTAGTCCAACGCACCAAAAGAGAGCCGGACGAAGCGGACGCACTTACCTTCCGTCCGGATGCAGCGCAAGCTTCTGTGCCGTACTGTGTCCGCAGTATTGAAGGCCGAGTCTTCGGACTGCCAATCCGAGGAACGGGGAACCCAAAGTCGTTTTGGGGCGAGTCCCACGGTGATCCGTGAGAGGCGCACTGCGCCAGCCCGTCAGCTAACCCCGTAGGCAAACGGCAGACATACAGTGACCCCCTAGCCGCCGAGGATCCTGCGTGCCCGAATACGCCGTCCCCGCACACCCACCCGTTAAACGGAGCCTCCCCGCTGGACGCAAGCTCAAACGAAGTCCGGCGTCCACACCCAGACGGATCGCCATCTCGATCGGACTGGCCGCGATCACCATCCTGGCCTGCGCCGCCTCGCCCGCCCTGGCGTCCGGGCCCTTCCATCGCATCCTGCGCATCGGCGCTCAGGGCCGTGACGTGCGCGGACTACAGACCTGGCTGGCCAACGTCGGCATCCCGATCGTCCCCAGCGGGCGCTTTGACACCGGCACCCAGGCCGCGGTCGCCCGCTTCCAGCACGCCGCGCACCTCTCCCCCGCCAGCGGCACGGTCGGCGACCACACCGCGTCAACGCTGCTGGCCTGGGTCCAGGCGCACCGGGCGATCACCCGCCTGGGCACGCAGCGCCACCCCAGCGCGGTGGCGCACGCCGACGTCGTCGGGGCCACGATCAGCCGCGTCCTGCGCCAGGGCATGCAAGGCTCCGACGTCCAGACTCTGCAGACATGGCTGACCGACGTCGGCATCCGCACCACTGCGGACGGCAGCTTCGGGTCAGGCACCAAGACCAACGTCATCAGGTTTCAGAGCGCGGCCTCGCTGAGCCCGCCCAGCGGCACGGTCGGCGCCAGGACTGCGAGCATGCTTCAGTCCTGGGTCCAGAGCCACCAGCGCGCCTCGCACCTGGTGCACTCCTCGGCCCGGAGCACCACCAGCGGCTCGACCAACCCCAACGGCTGGGTCTTCCCGATCCAGCCCAAGCGCATCGTCGTCAATCCGTCGCAGTGGACTCAGGACCAGGGCGTGGACATCGGCACCGTCGGCAATGCCTGCGGCGCCAAGGCCGTTGAGGTCGCGGTGGCCTCCGGCACGGTCGTGCAAGAGGGCATCGCCGGCTTTGGCCCCGACGCTCCCGTGATCAAGCTCGACAGCGGCCAGTACGCCGGGCGCTACGTGTACTACGGCCACGCCGCGTCGGCCCTGGTCAACGTCGGCGATCACGTCAGCCAGGGTCAGCCGATCGCCGACGTCGGCTGCGGCAGCGTCGGCAACTCTCAGGCGCCGCACCTGGAGATCGGGATCAGCGCTCCGGGCGGCCCGAAGTGCTGCCCGAGCAACGGCGAGACCTCGCAGACCGTCTACGACGCCGTCAAGGCCCTCTGGTAGCGAGAACCGCCGGCGCCCGAGCGGCTAGGTTTGGTGCGATTGCGGACGCCGGGCGGGCGGGCAAACACGCCGGACGGCCGGTCACATCTGGCGCGAGGACCAGAGGATCGCCGACAGCAGCACGCTGACGGCTGATACGGCAAGCCCGATGATCCAGCCCTGTACGTGGTTGGCGGCCAGGATCGCGGCGATCCCGACGCCGATCCCGACCACGCCGCCGGTGGCGACCAACCGCACAACGAAGCGTTCGAGACCGGTGCCGCGCGTCGGGCGGCCCGGCAGCATGTTCGGAGCCGTCTCCGGCTCGGCGGGCGCGGTGCTCGCCGCAGGCTGCTCAACCAGCGTCTCCGCCGGCGGGGCAACCTCGCCTGCGGCCTCACGCTCGGCCGGCAGGGCGCTGGAGCCAGACTCGGCTCCGGGGTCGTGGACGGCAGGGATCGAGTGCCCGGCGGGCTCCTCGTTCAATGGTGGCTCGCGGTCGCTCATGCGGCTCATTGTCTACCACACGGCGGCGGCGCACAAACCCGCGGCCCCGGCGGCTACTCGCCCTCGAGCCGCTCGGGCACCCCGAACTGCGACAGCCCCGCGAACTCGTGAAAGCGCGTGATCGAAGCGATCCCGTCGGCGTGGGCGGCGATCACGAACATCCCCCTCCGCCGCCACACCCCGCCGTCGCGCAGGTAGTACGCGTAGGCGGGCTGCCCGTTGGCGCTCGCCGCCGCGAACCGCCACGGTCCCTTGCGCGACAGATGACGTACGGACAGGAACTCGCGCACCGCGTCCCGGCCCTGATGCCACTCGGGCTGGGGCGGCATCGACACGATCACGTCCTCGGTCAACAGCGCGACGACGGCGTCGACGTCGTCGGCCTCAAAGGCAGCGGCGAACCGGCCCACCAGCTCGGAGTCCGCACCGGCCACCGACAGCCGCTCGCGCGCGCCCGGGTCAAGCGCGCGTGACTGAAGGCCGGCGCGGGCGCGCTGCAGCGCGCTGTTGACCGAGGCCGGCGAGGAGCCGAGCATCGTGCTGACCTCCTCGGCGCGAAAGCCGAGCACGTCACGGAGCACGAGCGCCGCACGCTGCTGGGGGGCGAGCTGCTGCAGCCCGGAGACAAAGGCCAGCGCGACGGCCTCCTTGGTCTCATAGCGGGCCTCGGGACCCGGCGCGGCATCGGCGAGACCGTTCAGCAGCCGGTCCGGGTAGGGCTCGAGCCACGCGATCTCGGAGAAGTTCTCGGCAGCGCCGCCGCTGGGTGCCCCGCCCACGGGCACGGCCGCGGAGACCGGACGCCGGCCGGCGTCGCGCAGCGCGTTGAGGCAGCGGTGGGTGGCGATCGTGTACAGCCAGGAGCGCAGCGACGAGCGGCGCTCGAACGCCGACAGCCCGCGCCAGGCGGCGATCAGCGTCTCCTGGAGCAGATCCTCGGCGTCGTGCAGCGAGCCGAGCATCCGGTAGCAATGCAGCTGCAGCTCACGGCGGAAGGGGTCGGTGAGCGCGGCGAAGGCCTGCTCGTCGCCGTCCTGCGCGCGCTCCAGGGCATCAGTCAAAGGACCCATCTCCACACACGACACCACACCATCCAGAAAATCATCGCTCAATCACCCACCGCTCCCGGGGTCTGATTCACCAGAGGACACCGCCGGACCCCGAACCGAACCCCGAACCAGGAGCGTCACCCATGCCCTCGCAATCCGTCAACACCAGATCATCCGAGCGCTGGACGCTCGTGCTCGCCTCGATCGCCTCGCTGATGGTCGCGCTCGACGTGCTCGTCGTCTCGACCGCGCTGGGGACGATCCGCCAACACCTCGGCGCCTCCATCGACGAGCTCGAGTGGACGGTCAACGCCTACAGCCTCAGCTTTGCCGTGCTGCTGATCACCGCCTCCGCGCTCGGGGACCGCTACGGCCGCCGGCGATGGTTCGTGGGCGGGTTGGGCCTGTTCGTGTTCGCCTCCGCGCTGTGCGCGCTGGCCCCCGACGTCGGGCTGCTGATCGCGGCCCGGGCACTGCAGGGTGCCGCCGCGGCGATCATCGCGCCGCTGTCCTTGTCGCTGTTGAGCGCGGCGATCCCGCGCGAGCGGCGCGGCGCCGCACTCGGGATCTACGGCGGCATCACCGGCCTGGCCGTGCTCGGCGGCCCGGTGCTCGGCGGCGCGGTCACCCAGGGCCTGGCCTGGGAGTTCGTGTTCTGGATCAATGTGCCGATCGGGCTGATCGCGATCGGGCTCGTGCTGACGCGACTGCAGGAGAGCCACGGTCCGCGTGCCCGGCTGGACGGTCGCGGGTTGGCCCTGATCACCGCCGCCGCGTTCGGGATCGTCTGGGGTCTGATCCGCGCCAACCGGGTCGGCTGGGGCAGCGCCGAAACGGTCATCGCCCTCGGCGGTGGCGTGATCCTGGCGGTGGCCTTCGTGCTCACCGAGCTGTGGACCGCGCAGCCGATGCTGCCGATGCGGCTGTTCGGCTCCCGCTCCTTCTCGGCGGGAGCCGCGGTCAACGCGCTGCAGGCCGGCTCGCTGTTCGGTGGTGTCTTCTTCATGGCCCAGTTCCAGCAGGTCACGCTGCATCAGGGGCCGCTGGCCGCGGGCGTCCGGCTGCTGCCCTGGACCGGCACCGTGTTCGTGATCGCACCCATCGCCGGGGCGATGATCGCCCGGGTCGGCGAGCGCCGGCTGGTCACCCTAGGCCTGACCCTGCACGGGACGGGGATGCTGTGGATCGCGCTCGTCGCCCGGACGGGGATGCCCTACGGCGAGCTGGTGGCGCCAATGGTCATGTCCGGCGTCGGCCTCTCGACCGCGATCCCGGCGGCGCAGAACGCGATGGTCAGCGCCGTGGGGGCAGCCGACGTCGGCCATGCCTCGGGCGTATTCACGATGATGCGCCAGCTCGGCGCGGTGCTCGGGATCGCAGTCGTCGTCGCGGTGTTCTCGGGGGCCGGCGGCTATGCCTCGGCGCACGCGTTCAGCGCCGGGTTTGCCCCCGCGATCGGTGTGACGGCCGCGTTCGGCTTCGCCGCCGCCCTGGCCGGCCTCGTGCTGCCGGCCCGCGCCGGGGGGCTCCGCAGCCGACCGCCGCGACGATCACCGCCGGCGCCAGCTCATCCGAGCCCGCGCCGGCCGGGCTAGCGGCGTGACCCTCGGCGATCACGCCGCAGCGCCAGCTCAGACGCTGAAGTCGGGCCGGGGGCCGTGCGCGCTGTCTGCACGGCCCTTGGGCTCCTCCCAATCC
>JALYZB010000256.1 GCA_030945945.1 Actinomycetota bacterium
TCAGCTTCCCGCTGAAGGTCGCGGGCGCGCTGCAGCAAGGCCGGGTCACGGAGGACACGCTGGAACTGATCCGCCGTCTCGCTGAGCATCACTGCGACCGGGAGATCGCCGGGATCCTCAGCCGCCACCACAACCTCGACAGCGTGCCTGTGGCCGAGTGTTGGATCGTTCACGGCGGTGGCCATGCTTGGTATGGCGGCAGTCCCGCCGGCTCCTACACCGACCCACAGGGCCCCGACGCCTCCACCGAAATGACCGGCTTCTTCGGCCTGCACCAACAATCGAAGCCCAACCGGTGCCGCTAGCTATCTTGCTGGTACCGTGCTAACCTGCAAGCAGAATACGGAAGCCCAAAAAGTCAAACTGGAGTTCATTCATGACCCTGACCGAAACCCCGCTACCACCCTTTTTCACCAAAATCCCTGGCGGCGCGATGGCCTCTTGGTTCGAGGCAGCCACGAAGGTCGCGAACGCATCAACTAGGACCTATATCGCCGGGCTGGAGGGGATTGTCGAGCAGCAAAAGCTCGCCCAGCAGGCCTCCATGGACTGGATCTCTGAGGTCACCAGCATCCAGACCAATGCCAGGCAAGAGCTCGTCGAGAGCTTTGACTCGGCCAAAGACGAGATCGCCGACCGAGCTGAGCAGGCGACCAGCCTCGCCAACCGAGCGAGCGCCGAAGTCGTCAAGAGCAGCCACGATGCCGCTGCCAGTGCGAACAGGCAGCAGCGCCGAACGCTTAACGAAACGACCCGCCCCAAGACCTCAACGAGGTCAAAGCCAACGTCGGGGAAGAGCAGCCGCGATACCGCTGCCAGCGCGAGCAGGCAGCAACGCCGGGCGCCTAACGAAACGACCCGCCCCAAGACCCCAACGACGCCAAAGCCGACGTCGAGGAACGCTTCCCAAAGCGGCCCGGCCCGGTGGACCGGTGAAGCCTACGAGTCCTTGACCGTCGCAGAGGTCAACGAGAAGCTGCCGCAGTTCTCCCAGCGCGAGCTGCGCGAGGTGGAGACCTATGAGAAGGCACACCAGTCCCGCCAGACGGTGCTTGACAAAATCACCGCCTTGCGCGGCCAAGCGCCCGTATCCGGCTATGACGAGCTCAACGTGCAGGAGATCCACAAGCTGATCTCGGATGGCGACGACAAGCTCGTCGCGAGCGTGCGTGACTACGAACGTCCGCGTAAGAGCCGTGACGGCGTGCTGCAGGCGGCGGACGCGAAACTCAGCAAGTCATAACCGCCGACTCCCACTTCGGCCGGGGAGCGGGATGCTCCCCGGCCCGATCATGGGTAGCTCTATGAGCACTTTGACGGGACACCGTCGCCGTCTGCGACGCGCCGTCCCCGCTAGGCCGCCCACCTCAACTCAGCGACCCTTCTGCGCCTTGAGTCACGTGAAGTCGAGATCGATGATGATGTAGTTGGGGTCATCGACCGCGTCGGCGTCGGCGGCGGAGCCCTGGAGACTGTGGGTGCCGGTGCCCGCCCGTTGACGGCGAACCTTGGGAGACACGCCTCGGCCCCGGCGATGCTCGGTCCAGAAAGTCCGCTCGGCGCGCGTTCAGGGCACCCTGTGGGTTTGGCCAGACACGCGGCCGAAAAGATCCGGCTGCAGCGACGCCGACCGCCGCGTGGCTAGCGCTCTGTCGCCTCAGCAGGTACCTCGGTTCGGCTTCTGCTCTTGGTCGTGACGGACTCGAAGCGGAGGCATTGTCTCGGCCGCGACTGGCCCGCCCGGTGCCTGGGTGTGCGTGAGGCTGTCGCGCAAAGCATCGGCTCCGATGACTTCTTGTACGTCTGCGATAAGGAGCCGAATCTGCGCCGAGTCATTTGAGTCGCGGAGGGTGCGCATCAGCTGGCTGACGCCCTCCTGAGAGGTCGCCGAAAAGTGCCGTTGTCACTTTCCTACAACGGCCTTGGTTTGTGCGACAGCCTCACGTGAAAGGGGAAGTCTCGGCTAACTCCTTCGTGCAGGCCCGCACGGCTACGAGCTACTTGCACAAGCACCGAGCGGCGTCTGAGTCGCGCTGAGAAGATGCTTCGTCGTGGCAGTCAACGCAAATCTGACGGACGAGGGCCGAGAGCCGGAGTGGTTCACTGCGGGAGTCCGGGGGATCGGGGGCGCGAGCCTGCTCTCCGATCTCGGTCACGAGGTTCCGACCTCGCTGCTCCCGAGTCTGCTGACCAGCACCCTGCACGCGCCCGCTGCCTCGCTCGGGGTGATTGAGGGGATCGCGGACGGTCTTGCCGGGATCGCCCGGCTTGGCGGCGGCGCTCTCGCTGATGATCCCTCGCGCCGGCGCTCGGTCGCGGTCGGCGGATACACGGCCACAGCCGTCCTCTCTGGACTGATTGGCGCCGCCGGCTCTGCCTGGCAGGTTGGCGTGCTGCGCGCCGGCGCGTGGACCTCGCGCGGGTTGCGTGTCCCGGCCCGTAACGTTCTGCTCGCGGATGTTGTACCGAAAGCGGCGTACGGGCGGGCCTACGGCTTCGAACGCGCGATGGACAACTTCGGAGCAATCGGCGGTCCACTGCTGGCGATCGCTCTTGTCGCGCTCGTCGGGGTCCGCAGCGCGATCCTGCTCTCGATCATCCCCGGGCTGCTGGCGACAGCCGCAATCGTCTACGCCATCCGCCACACCGCAGCACCCCAACGCCGTGAGCGCCGACCAATCAAGCTGCGCGTGCGCCCACTTCTGCACGGCGAGCTCGGACGATTGATGGTGGCCATCGGCGCGTTTGAGGCGGGCAACCTCGCCGCCACGCTGATGATCCTACGCGCCACCGAACTGCTACAGCCGGGCCGCACGCACGCCAGCGCCGTTCAGCTCGCGCTAGTCGCCTACGCGGCCTATAACGCGGCCGCCACCCTGGCCAGCATCCTGGCCGGACGCGCCGGTGACCGGATCGGCACCACCCGCGTCCTCGCGATCGGCGCGGCGCTTTTTCTATTGGCCTACGTCGGCCTGGCCGTCACGGGCGCCAGTCTCGCGGTGCTTGGCGCCTGCTTCGTTATCGCTGGCATCGCGATTGGCTGCGCCGAAACGGCCCAGAGTGCCGCCGTCGCGCACCTCGCACCCGTGGAACTGCGCGGTTCGGCATTCGGCCTGCAGGCCGGACTGCAAAGCGCCGGTAACCTCGTCGCCAGCATCGTCGCCGGTGTGCTTTGGACACTCGTTTCACCGGCGGCCGCGTTCCTCTACGCCGCCGCTTGGATGGGCATCTCACTCATCGCGATGCTCCTCAATCGCCGCCGCTGACCGCCAATATCCGAACATCCGGCGGCTCTCGGCAACTGTTGCGCACCGACCCTCGACCACGGTTTAGCAGGCAGCGGCTCAGATGTACACGCAGCCCGCAGCTTCCGCTTGGTCGCCGTCGCAGCCACGAGCGTGCGGCTTCCGCTTCGACGGCCAAGAGCACCAGAACACTGCGGCGGACGGTCGCTCTCGCGCGCGGCGGATCGGCGAGCGACTACAGCACGGCAAACGTGGCGACCGCGTGCACCACGGCCTTGCCATCCTGCTCCACGTCAGCGTCGCACACCAGCAGATGATCGCCCTGCTTCCGCACCTGCGCGGTCACGGCCATCAACCCCTCGCGCCCCGCGGTCAGATAGGCGATCGTGAGCTGACTGGTCGCCGGCACCTCCCCGTCATCGGTGGAGCTCCGCGCGGCCAACCCCATAGCCGCGTCCACCAACGTGGCCAGCACACCCCCATGAACCGTGCCGGCGGGGTTCAGATGCCAGGACGCGGCAACGAACTCCAGACGAGCCTGACCATCCTCAGCCACCTCCTCACGAACCCCGATATCACCCGCAAAGCCGTCCACGCACCGCCCCTACCCGCACTGCCTACCGGCCACACGCCCCCGAAAAGACACGACCCGCTCCCAGCTCCGATCGACTGCCCCATGGTCGCCCCTGCAGCTACCGTGGCGGGCCTCCCGCTTCGGACCGTCTCGGGGTCGAAGCAGAAGTCGGAACATCGGCCGGTCCCACGGACGCGTTGGCTCTTGGTCGTGAGCGGGCCGGGTGAGCCAGGCCGGGTTTCGCGGAGGGTTCGAATCGAGGACGATCTGTCCTCGGGTCAGGAGAACTTCCAGCGATGCCAAGAGGACGGAAGTACCCAAAGGAGCTGATCGATCGCGGTGTGCGGTTGGCGATCGAGTCCGGTCGGCCGATCCGCCATGTCGCGGCTGATCTCGGGATCCATCACGAGACGCTGCGAAAGCATGTGCGCCAGGCGGAGGCCGATGGTGGCCTGAGGCCGGATCTGCCGAGCAGCGAGGAGCGTGAGGAGATCAAGAAGTTGCGGCGGGAAGTGTTCGAGTTGCGTCGCGCGAACGAGATCTTGAAGGCCGCGTCGGTGTTTTTCGCGGCCGAGCTCGACGCAGACCGAACGAAGTGAGCGCGTTCATCGATATGCACCGCGATCGCTTCGGCGTCGAGCCGATCTGCCGGACATTGGACGTGTCGGCGTCCGCCTACTACCACCGCACCACGGGCGCCCGCAGCCAACGGAGCGTCGAGGATGAGCGGCTCCTCGGCGTGGTCCGGGAGACGCATCGCGCCAACTACGAGGCCTACGGGTATCGGCGCACCTGGAAGGCGCTCCGGCGCGCCGGGGAGGCCGCTCCCCGCTGTCAGGTGCAGCGGCTGATGCGGACCCACGGCATCCAGGGTGCGAAGCGGCGCGGGAAGCCGTGGCGCACCACCGTGCCTGACCCTGAGGCGCATCGCCGCCCGGATCTCGTGCAGCGTGACTTCACCGCGGCGGAGCCGAACCGGCTGTGGGTCGGCGATCTGTCCTATCTGCGCTGCTGGGAGGGTGTCGTCTACTTCGCGTTCGTGATCGACGTCTACAGCCGGCGGGTGGTCGGCTGGCAGCTCGCCTCCCACATGCGCACCGACCTCGTGCTCGACGCGCTGCGGATGGCGCTCGGCACCCGCGAGCACGGCGCTGACTTCCGCCTCGTGGCACATACCGACAGGGGCAGTCAATACACGTCGGCCGACTACACCCAGGTCCTCGATGACCACCACGTGCTGGCGTCGGTCGGGTCGGTCGGCGACGCCTACGACAACGCGATGGCCGAGAGCTTCGTCGACAGCTTCAAGACCGAACTGATCGCCGACCGCGTCTGGCGCACCCGCAGCCAGCTCGAGCTCGCCGTCGTCCAATACATCAGCTGGTTTAACCACGCCCGCCTCCACGAGTCCCTCGGCGATATCCCGCCAGTCGAGTTCGAAGACGCCCGGCTCCACCAACGAGATACGACCCCTCCGGGGCCGTCTCCGCTCTACGGTGCAGAACGAGCACACTGACAATCAGAAAACCTACAAACCCACTCTCCGTGGAAACCGGTCCTGCTCA
>JALYZB010000269.1 GCA_030945945.1 Actinomycetota bacterium
ACCTGCTGGACGAGACGGTTGCGATGAACGGCGTCCGGCTCGACCGGCCGGATCTGGGCAGCAGCGCGACGGGGCATTACTTGGCCTTCACGCCGTACTGCGACCGCGCCTTCTTGCGGTCAGAGACACCGGCGGCGTCCAGCGTGCCGCGGATCACCTTGTAGCGAAACCCGGGCAGGTCCTTGACGCGACCGCCACGAACGAGCACGACCGAGTGCTCCTGCAGATTGTGTCCCTCACCGGGGATGTAGGCGCCGACCTCCATGCCGTTGGTCAGCCGGACACGCGCCACCTTGCGCAGCGCCGAATTCGGCTTCTTCGGCGTCGTCGTGTAGACGCGTGTGCAGACGCCGCGGCGTTGGGGTGCGGCGACCTTCTTCTTGCGGCCCTTGCCGGACTTCAGGCCCGGAGTGGCGAGCTTCTTCTTGGGCGCTGTGCGGCCCTTGCGGATCAGCTGGCTGGTAGTCGGCATGCGGTGGCGCAGATTAGCAGGGGGCGCCGTGAAGACGCCCCCTGTTCATCGCCGTGTTTCAGGCCGCGACCCCGGCAAGGACCTCGTCGACGTCAATGTGATCGACTCCGACCGCCTCGGCCACCGGCCGGTAAGTGACCCGGCCCCCGGCGACGTTGACGCCGAGCTTGAGCCCGGGGTTGTCGCGAACGGCGGCATGCACGCCCGCCGTGGCGAGTCCGACCACGTACGGCATGGTCGCGTTGGTCAGGGCATAGGTCGAGGTGATCGGGACCGCGCCGGGCATGTTGGCGACGCAGTAGTGGGTGATCCCGTCGACCTCATAGGTCGGATCGGAGTGCGTCGTCGGCCGCGAGGTCTCAAAGCATCCTCCCTGGTCGATCGACACGTCCACCAGCACCGCCTGACGCTTCATCAGGCCGAGCTGCTCGCGGGTGATGACGTGTGGCGCCCGCGCCCCGTGGACGAGCACCGCGCCGATCACCAGGTCCATGTACGGCAGACGCTCCTCGATCTCCAGCGTCGACGCGAAGCACGTGTCGGCCCGGCCGTTGAAGGCGATGTCGAGCTCACGCAGGCGATCGATGTTGCGATCGAACACGTACACCGTGGCCTCCATGCCCAGCGCGATGAAGGCGGCGTTCATGCCCACCACCCCACCGCCGATCACCATCACGTTGGCCGCCGCCACGCCCGGGACCCCACCGAGCAGAATCCCGCGGCCGCCGAGCGGCTTCTCGAGCATGAACGCACCGGCCTGGGTTGCGATCTTGCCCGCCACCTCGGACATCGGGGCCAGCAGCGGCAGCCGGCCGCGACTGTCCTCCACCGTCTCGTAGGCGATGCAGGTCGCCCCGGCCTCCATCAGGCCACGCGTCTGATCCGCGTCGGCGGCCAGGTGCAGGTAGGTGAACAGCGTGTGATGAGGACGCAGGCGCGCGATCTCCTCGGGCTGGGGCTCCTTGACCTTGACGATCATCGTGGCCTCGCCGAACACCGCGTCGGCGTCCGGAAGGATGGTCGCGCCCTGCGCGATGTACTGCTCGTCGGAGATCGAAGAACCCTCGCCCGCGCCACTCTGGATGACGACCTCATGGCCGGCGTCCGCGAGCTCGCGCACCCCAGCCGGCGTCAGTGCGACACGGTACTCGTCGATCTTGACCTCCGTGGGGACGCCGACCTTCATGCCACCAGCTCCCGGCCCCGCAGGGCCAACCAGAACTCGATCCGATCCCGGGCCGAGCCGAGGTTGCGACCGGTCAGCTCCTCCACCCGCTTGATCCGGTACCTCAGGGTGTGGCGATGGCAGTAGAGCCGCCGGGCGGCGCGCTCCCACTGACCGTTCTCCTCGATGAACGCCTCCAGCGACCGCATCAGTTCACCTCCATAGTGTCCCTCGCTGGCCTCAATCGGCCCGAGGATCGAGTCACAGAACAATTTGAGCGCTTCATCATCCTGTAGCGACAGCAGCAGCTGGAACGAGCCCAGATCCTTGTACGTCGCCACGGCTCCGGACGGTCCATGGCCGTTCCGGTTCCCGTCGCCATTCCCGTCGCGGCTGCCGGCGTGGATGCCGAGGGCGACGGCCTCGACCGCGCAGCGGGCCTCGTGAAAGCTGCGCCGCGCATCGCTGCCGGGCACCGGCCGCCCGACCCCCACACGCAGGCCGGGGGTCAGGGCCGTCTCGAGCCGCCGCATCACCCGGTCGGCGAGCCCGAACAGATCGTCCTCGTCGCGACCGGTCACCAACGCGCAGGTCAACGTCTGCGTCGAGGCGACCAGCCCCGGCGAGGCCTCCTCACGCAGGGCGGCAGTGAGCGCCTCCTCCACCGTCGCCACGGCGATCCGGCTGTCATCCGGAGTCTGGACGGTGAGTGCGGCGATCCGCTCGGCCAGCCCGAACGGCTCCAGCCGCCGAGCCAGCTCGCTGCCGGTCAGGTCACCGTCGACGATCGCCGCCAGGACATCCCCGGCGAGCCGGCGCTCGGTGTCTCCGGCCACCCGGCCGCGCAGCAACTCCAGCGCGACGATGATCACGGCCTGGTGCAGGGTCAGCCGGTCGAAGTCCGAGAGGGGCCCCGAGTCCTTGATCGCGATCAGCCACGCCGCCGGGGTGCGCTCGCGGGACTCGCGCCCGGCCCCGCCGGCGGC
>JALYZB010000276.1 GCA_030945945.1 Actinomycetota bacterium
ACGCTGCGTTGATGCTTACGGCTGATCACCGCAACCACCACGGTCAGGATCGCGACTGCGGTCAGCGCGACGATGAACGGGAGCGACCCCGGATGGCGGGCGGTGCTTCCGAGCGCGGTGTAGGCCACTGCGCCGGGAACGATGCCGATCGCGGTCGCGGCAACGTAACTGCGCAGCGACATGCCGGTCATCCCGGCGGCGTAATTGAGCAGATTGAAGGGAACGAGCGGAATCAGGCGAGCGTAGAGAAGCGCAACGAATCCCCGCTGGCGCATCCATTCCTCCAGCCTCGCGGCGCGGCCCCCAATAAGACGCTGTACATCCGCTTGCCCAAGGCGTCGCCCGATTACGAACGCGAATGTTGCGCCGAGAACGGCAGCAACCAGCGTAATCAGGCTGCCCGCGACTACGCCAAACAGCGCACCACCTGCGAGAGTGGCGACCACGGCGGGAAACAACAGCACGGTCAGACCAACGTAAATCATCACGAACGCAACCGGGGCAAGCCATCCAGCACGGTGCACAATCCGATGAATATCGGCACCCGTGGGTCCGCCGGCCACCAGCAGCCAGACCGACACGCCCCCGAACGCAATCAGGATCAGCAGCAGCCGGACGCGCGGTGAGCGCATGCGTCTCCGGCGGTCTGGCATGTCAGTGCGCATCCTGCCCATGGTTGGTTAGATCCGGTCCGGACCCAGAAGGATTCACCGTGCGAAGGCGTTACCCCCACACTCATCCGTCGCTCACGGCCGGGTTTGCTCGGCATCCCGACCTCCATCGATGAGTTCCGCGGCCAGCGCGGGAAGATCGTGTCCGATCGCCTCAGGCGTGAGAAAGAACGACGGATATGCCCGCCCGTCGCGCGAGAGCCAGCCGGTCCGCAGTCCCGCGCGTCGCGCTCCGTCGATGTCCCAGGGATGTACGGCGATCAGCACGAGCTGCCCGGGGTCGGCGGTGCATCTGCGGGCGGCGTATGCGTACGCCTCAGCCGCCGGCTTCCAGCGCCCCGCGTCGCTGATCGATAGGCAGCCCTCAACGAGATCGCGCAGGCCGGCGCGCTCCAGCAGCGATTCCGCCACGGCGGCGGCCCCGTTGCTCAGCGTGACGATCCGAACCCCGGCGTCAGCGAGCGTCCGCAGCCCCGGAGCCACGTCGGGATGCAGATCAAGCTCGGCCATGCCCGCGACGACATGCTCGGCGGCTGTCCGCGCGGTGCCGCGCAGAGTCTCGACGCCGGCCAGCATCGCCGCCAGCGTCGGGACCGCAACGGCGGAGAAGTCGGCGTACGCGCCGGCTGCGGTCAACGCGAATCCGTCGCGGAGCGTCGCCGCAAACCAGGCCGGCAGCAGTGCGGCCCCTGCCCCGACCTCCTCCAGCCGGCCGGCGAGTCCGGTCATGTCAGACAGCGTCTCGTTGACGTCAAAAACCGCCACGAGCGGTGGCTTGGAGAGGGCGGCAGTGTTCGTCATATCCGTCGGTGTGTGGCTTTCGCGTGTCGGTGATTTGCGTTCACGTGTCGGTGATTGGCGCCTGCGCAGCGCGGAGACCACGCCAGACGGTCTGAATCCTTTGCGGCGCTCCCTGGGTCCCAAAGTCGTGGGGCTCGGCCCCGTGCTTGGGCCGGTGCCTCGAGTGGCATCTTTCCCGACTGCTTCCGGTCCCAATCTGAGAGGGAAAATCCATGGCCAAGATCGCCGTGGTTCTGCTTGCCGACACCGACCGCCCCGAGAGCATGAGCCGCATGGCCAACGCCCTACCCACCGCCACGGAGGCCAAGGAGGCCGGCGATGAGATCCGCGTGATCCTCGAGGGGGACGGCACGAAGTGGGGTGCCGAGCTGGCTGACGAGAGCCATAAGTACCACCGGCTCCGGCGTGACCTGAAGGCCGAGACCGGAGCGTGC
Source organism: Actinomycetota bacterium (assembly GCA_030945945.1). The sequence goes on from JALYZB010000276.1 coordinate 1,907, forward strand.
GCGTACTGGTCCCGCGCATACGGCGTCAAGGATCAGCTCGAGGGCACCGGAATCGCGTTTTTGAACAAGGACAAGGGACACCCGAGCGTCCGGCAACTGGCCGTCGACGGCTTCGTGGCGTCAACTTCTAAACGCGGGTGCGGGGCGCGCCGCGCCGGGCGAGGTCCGCGATGTGACGCGCGATCGCAGGCGCCTGATCCTCTTGCAGGAAGTGCTTGGCCGGCAGTTCGTGGATGCGGTCGAGCCCGGCCGCCCGGCGGACATCCTCGTCCTGAACACTGAGCGTTACCGCGGGATCCTAGGCACCCCACACGGCCTGGATCGGGTAGCGGGCATCGCTCAGGACGCTCTCGTACAGACGCTGCTTGGCCGCGCGGTGGCTCAAACCCGCGCATGACCCGCAGAAACGCCCGGCCCAGATCTCGGGGGCACGGAGCTCGAACCCGACGGGGGCGCCGGCGTCGTGGACGACGAGATGGAAGCGGTCGAGCTCGAGGGCGTCGACGGCCGCTGCGGCGAATCGCCCCAGCCCGGTCCAGGTGTAGTCAAACCGCTCGGGCCGGTCGGCGAGCCCGAGCCGAGCAGATCGAAAAGCGATGCCGCGCAGGCCGCGACCGGCCAGCTCGGCGACAACCTTGCGATACAGAATCGAAGACGTCGGAACCCGTGGATACAGACCACCGGCTCGCCGTCGCCGCGAGCAAGCACGAAGCTCGTGACCCGGCCCGTCTCAAAGCGTCGGCCGGCGCGACGATGGCGGGCGGTGACGTCGGCGCCGCTCACGCGTTGCAGCCTACAGCTGACGCTCACCGTTTCGGTGCATGCCGTCCACCGGCTCGGGCCGGTTGTGCGATCTGGAAACGGCGTGGCGCTCAGGCGTTCTCGCTGGGTCCTCGCCTGCCGCTTCGCGGCTCGGGATGGCGTCCGCTGAGCAGCCCGGCGTTTGACACCAGGAAGGGCACGATGAAGTTCAGTCCGCTTCGGACCCAGGTGGCCAGCGTGGCATGTCCGGCGGTGATCACGGCGCCTTGGTTGATGGTGGTCAGCAGCACTCCCACGATCAGCGCGATCCGCACCGTTCGTCGCAGATTGTGCGGCGTAAAGCAGAAGGCCACCGCCTCGCGTCCAGCGGCGATGCGGTTCGACGCGACCGGGCGAGAATCAGCCACCCGGGACCGAGCCGGGTCGCCCTGCTTCTGTTGACGATGCCGTGCCGGCCACCAGGCTGAATCCTATCTCGGCTCGGATGGGTCGAATAACCGGAAGCAAGTCTGAGTGCGGAGCTGGACCCACGACCGCGAGGAGGCGCCCATGGACGACACGATCAACCCAGTCAAACGACATCGCGAACGGTGCCGCGAGGTCAGAGCGGAGATGGGCAACTACCTCGACGGGGACCTCGACATACAGGCTGCCGCCGCGGTCAAGCGTCATGTCCGTTGGTGCCCCAGCTGTCGACGGATGCTGAGAAACCTCGCCCGAACGATCTCAGGTCTACGCGCGCTCGAGTCCCCGCCAGTAGACGTTGATCAGACCGAAGCTGGCTAAGTGGAGTCGGCCTGCCCGTCGTTGGGCGGTCAAGAGACGTATCCAGCTTTGAAGTACTGATCGAGCTCGGCGCGGAGCGCCATCCGCCCACGATGGAGCCGGCTCTTCACGGCGCGCTCGCCTACTTCGAGGATCTCCGCTGTCTCGCTAGTGCTCAAACCCTCCACGTCGCGAAGGATGACCGCGGTGCGGTAGGCAAGCGGAAGACGGCTGAGCGCCTGCTCGACCGCGTCGAGGAACTCGTGCGACTCGAACACCGCATCCGGACGGTTGCCCCAGTTCGGGATCCGCTGCACGACCTGGTCGTCAAGCTCGAGCGTCTCGGGTGCCGCCCGGCGGACGCTGTCGTAGGCCTCATTAATGCCAATTCGGGTCAGCCACGTGTAAAACCGGGCACGTCCCTCGAAGCGACCGATGTTGACCCACGCTCGAGTCAGGGCCTCCTGGACCGCGTCCTCCGCGGCATTCCCGTCCTGGGTTATCCGGAAGATCGTGCGCTTCAGCCGCGGGGCGTACCGCTCCGCAAGCGCGCCGAAGGCATCCCGATCACCGGCCTGAGCACGCTCAACCAGTCGCTGCTCATCGTCGTCTGTCGACAGTGGGGCGGGCATGGGAAGCTCCTCGCGGACTGTAGTGACGCGAAGCCACCCGAGCGGACGCAGAATCCTCCGAGGCCTTGGCGGCGTCAGAACCATCACAGCGTCAATCGTGGCGCTCGCAGACAGATTGGGGGTCACATGCCGCACACTTTCACGTCTCTCCAGACGCCTTGTCGTCCCGAGCGAGCACGAACGAGAGCCGTCGTATGAGGGCGATCTGGAATGGCGTCACGGTCGCCCAGACCGACGACACAGTCGTCGTTGAGGGCAACCACTACTTCCCACTCCGCAGCGTCGACGAGACCCTGTTGCAAAAGAGCCAAATGAAGACCCTTTGCCCGTGGAAGGGCCTAGCCAGCTACTACCACCTCGAGATCGACGGGGAGCGCGACCGAAATGCCGTGTGGACCTACCGACACCCATACCCCTGGATCCGCAAGATCAAAGGACGAGTCGCGTTCTCACCCGGGATCGACGTCGTGCCCGATTGACGACCTGTGCGCTCCCGTCATTCCGTTTCAGGTCCGTGCTCTGGCCGGATCGCCAGCACGCAGACGTTGGGGTAGCCGCGCAGGATTCAGCGCGGCCGGAGCAGTCGGAATCCGGCCCGCTCAAGCGCGGAAGCCGGGTTGAGCGCTTGCGGCCCGCGGTATCGATTGGACCGGCGCGCGGCCAGTCGGTCGAGTGCGGCGGCGACCGGGCGGGCCTGCACAAGTGCAGCTGGCTGCCGCCGGGATCGCTTTGCCAAGCCGGCAGCGCCTGCCTCGCGATCGCGTTGGCCACGCGACGAGCGCACGGGCCACGGCACCAACGCGCGGGGTCGGATCCGTGAGTCCGTGCCGCCCCTCAAAGTTGGTCCGAGCGCAAACCCTGGTTCGACGGCCGCCGGTTCAGAGATTCTTCGTAGCGGCCGTATGGTGGGTCAGATGTCAGCACCCGGCTCCGCCAGCATGTGGTCGACGCCGGCCAGGACAATTCTGAGACTGGCCGCGCTGGCCACGGTCGCCGTTTCGCTGACGGCCTGCAGTCCGTCAGACGCCGCCATGCGTTCTCGCGTCGTGGCGCCGCTAAACGCCCGGCAGCAACCGCGCCCGATCGTGCTCGTACTGACTCAGACACTCGGTTTTCACCACACGTCGATCCCGTGGGCGGCCCGGGCCCTGCGGCGGATCGCGGCCCGAGACAGGCACTACCGACTCGTATTTCTTTCGGGCGCGGCGAGCCTTCGGCCGGCCCTGCTCAAACACGCCGGCGCGGTTGTGTTCCTGCTGACCTCCGGGGAACTTCTGTTCAGGCCGTTTCAAAAACATGCGCTCATCACCTACGTGCACGAAGGGGGTGGACTCATCGGCTTTCACTCCGCCACCGACACGTTTCACCACTGGCCGGGCTACCTCGCGATGATCGGCGCGGAGTTCAGCCACCACCCCGCGCCCAGCACCGAACAGCTCGTCGTCGAGGATCGCGGCACCCCAATGACTCAAGCTCTCCCGAGGAGCTTTGCGATCCACGAGGAGTTTTACGTGTTCAAGCACGATCCACGTCCCCTCGTTCACGTCCTCGCCCGGCTCAACACGCCGAACGGACATCCGGA
>JALYZB010000314.1 GCA_030945945.1 Actinomycetota bacterium
ATCCAGGAGAAGGTGCTGGCCCTCGCCGACGAGGGCGTGATCTCCGCCGCGGCCAAGCTGCGGGCCAAGTTCCCCCCGGGTCTGCTCGAGATCACGCGGCTCCCCGGGCTCGGACCCAAGCGGGCCCGACGGCTCTACGAGGAGCTCTCGGTCGACTCACTCGCCGCGCTGCGTGCCGCGGCCGAGGGGCGCCGCATCCGCGAGCTCAAGGGCTTCGGGCCCAAGGCGGAGGAGAGCCTGCTCGCGGCGGCGCTCGCCGCGCAGGCCGCCGCGGCTGAGGGCGACCCCGGTTCCAGGCGGATCCCGCTCGGTCGTGCGCTCGAGGTCGGCGAGCAACTGACCGCCGCACTGCGCGCCAACCCGACGGCCGAGCGCGTCGAACTCGCCGGATCGGCCCGCCGGATGACCGACTCGGTCAAGGACCTGGACATCATCGCCACCGCCGCTGATCCGCTCGCGCTGGCGCAGTTCGCCGCCGGGCTGGAGCTCGTCGAGGCGGCCCAGAACCCGGGCGAGGCCGGCGTACGGCTGCGCACCCACACCGGTGTCAAGGTCGACCTGCGGATCGTCGCCCCGGATCAGTTCGGCAACCTCATGCAGCACTTCACCGGCTCCCGAGAGCACAACATGGCGCTGCGCGAGGCGGCGGTGCGCAGGGGGCTGCACGTCTCCGAGTACGGCGTGCTCGACGATGCAACCGGGGAGACCCACCGCTGCGAGCGCGAGGAGCAGGTCTACGCCCAGCTCGGCCTGGAGTACATCGAGCCTGAGCTGCGCGAGAACCGCGGCGAGCTCGAGGCCGCCGCCGCGGGGACGCTGCCCGAGCTGGTCACCGTCGACGATCTGCGCGGCGACCTGCATTGCCACACCACCGCCTCGGACGGCACCGCGTCGATCGAGGAAATGGGCCTGGCGGCGCGTGAGGCGGGCTACGACTACCTGGCCATCACCGACCACTCGGCGAGCTTCGGCTTCGGGGACGAAGTCTCCCCCGATCGCCTGCGCGAGCAGATCGAGCGCATCCACGCGCTGTCGGGAACTGACGCCGTGGACGGCATGCGGCTGCTCGCCGGCTCAGAGGTCAACATCCTGCCCGACGGCACGCTCGACTACGCCGACGAGGTGCTGGCCGAGCTGGATTGGGTGGTTGCCTCGGTGCACTCCTCGTTCGGGATGGCCTCCGAAGCGATGACCGCGCGGATCGTGCACGCGATCGAGAACCCGCTCGTCGACGTGATCGGCCACCTCTCGGGCCGCAAGATCGAGCAGCGCCCCGCGTACGCGTTCGACTTCGAGACCGTGGTCGCGGCGGCCGTGGCGACGGGCACGATGCTCGAGATCAACGCCAGCCCCGCCCGGCGCGATCTCAACGATGTGCACGCGCGCGCTGCCGCGGCGGCCGGGATCGGCATCGTCATCAACTCCGATGCACACCGAACCGGGGGCTTCGAGGTCGCCCGCTACGGTGTCGCCACCGCGCGGCGGGCGTGGCTCGGGCCGGATGCGATCCTCAACACCCTCCCCTGGGAGGAGCTCCGGGGACGGCGCCCGCGGGGCTGACGCGCTCCCTGACCTGCCGTGTCCCGGGGTGCCCGCTCATCCCGGTCAGGCGGCGAGGAACTCGAGCAGGATCGTTCGGAAGCTCTCCGGCGTCTCGAGCGGAGCGAGGTGTCCCGCCCCCGCGATGACGGCGTGCCGACCGTCGGGCAGGGCCGCGGCCAGCCCAGGGCCCGCCTCGGCGAAGTCCGGCATGTCGTGCTCGCCGGCCAGACAGAGCACCGGACACCGGATCCCGACAAGCGCTCCAGGTCCGTCAGCGAGCGGATCGGGCGCGTATTCGGGCTCGGGCTCGGCGGCATGGTCGATGAAGATGCGCCGCTGCATGGCGCCGACCCGCTCACGCAACTCGTCGGGCGCGCCTGGCTGGGTCCACGCGGCGAGCACGGCGGCAACGGCTCCGTCGATGTCTCCGGCCGCCAGCGCTGCCTCCTCGGCCTGCCAGGCGGCCGCCAGTCGCGAGGACGGGGACTCCCGCCACGGATCCCCGGCGGACACGAGAACGAGGTGCGAGACCCGGTCGGGCGCGATCGCCGCGGCGCGCAGCGCCATCCCGGCGCCCCACGAGTTGCCGACCAGCGCGGCCCGCGCGATGCCGAGCGTGTCCATCGTCGCCAGCACGTCCCGCCACGGGGCAAGCGGCCCCGGCCCGGCGTCAGCGTCACCGAAGCCGGGCAGGTCCAGGGCCAGGGCCCGATGAGCGGCGGCGCCCAGCGGTGGCAGGTGATCGATCCACATCGACCGGTCCGCGACCCCGGCGTGCAACAGCACGAGCGGAGCGCCGTCGCCATGCTCGTCGTGGGGCAGGATCACGCCAGTGTCGCTCAGCTCTGCTTGGGTGGCCGTGTGCCCCGCCCGGACGGACGCGGTCGCAAGCGCGGCTGCGGGGCGGGCGTCGCAGGGTCGCGAGCGGCCCGTGTCGACGCGGAGACGGGTGCAGCCGGAGCCGGACGCGCACCGATACCCGACGTGGGGCCGGCGCGGTCGACCGAGACCGGACCGGCCAGCTCGTCACCGAGCGGGCCGCCGAGCCCCCACCATCTCCGCTGGATGGCCACGAACCAGGCGAGCCCGAGCACGCACAGCGTGAGCGCGACGAAGAAGTTCAGCCGCAGGCCGAGGATGTGGTTGGAGTAGTCGATGCGCAGGGTCTCCTCGAACATCCGGAAGGCCGAGTAGCCCGCGACGTACAACGCGAAGCAGCCGGGTGGGCGTACGCGGCGGCTCTGCGCCAGCCAGACCAGCACGCCGGCCAGCGACAGGTTCCAGATCATCTCGTAGAGGAAGGTGGGCTGGAAGGTCGAGGAGCCCAGGTAACCGGGCGGCCGGTGCTCGGGAGAGATCTGCAAGCCCCAGGGCAACGAGGTCGGCTTGCCGAACAGCTCCTGATTGAAGTAATTGCCGATCCGCCCGATCGCCTGAGCGGCGAGCAGGCCGGGTGCGGCGACGTCCATGAACCTGCGGATGTCGGCCCGGCTGAGGCGACGGTGCAGGATCCACAGACCGCCGGCGGCGCCGCCGGCGATCCCGCCCCAGATCCCGAGGCCGCCCTGCCAGATCGCGAACACGCCCCACCAGTGGTCGGGGACCTGGCTGGGGGTGGTGATGTCGAAGTAGATCCGTCCTCCGACCAGCCCAGCCGGGAAGCCCCACATCGCCACCTCGTAGACGAGGTCGGGGTCCCCGCCCCGGCGCCGCCAACCCCAGCGCGAGATGGCGATCGCCGCGGCGACCGCGAACACGTAGGCGATCCCGTAGGCGTGAAAGAACAACGGCCCGAGGTGAAAGCCGTTCTCAGCGGGGCTGGGGATCGACGCGAGGACACTCATGCCGCTGCCCATCCTGGCAGCAATCGGGGCAGAACGTCCTCGGCCAGCCGGGCCTGGACAGCCTCAGTGTGGTAGGGGGCCAGCAGCGACGCCGCGCGCTGCGGGTACCCCGGGTCCGACGTGTCGAGCGCCGTGCGAATCGCCGTTGCCAGGTCGGCTGAGACCAGGCGCGGGTCCAGACGCCGGGCGAGCGCGAGCGCCGGGTAGGCGCCGGGAGCCGGCGTGGTGACCAGACGGCAGCCGTCGGCCAGAGCTTGCAGCGGGGTGATCCCGAAGTCCTCGCGCACCGGCGCCGCCGCGTACACGCAGGCGCGACGCAGCAGGGCACGGAACGCGTCCGGCGCCAGGGGGCCGGCAAACCGCACGCCGGCCGGCGCCGGCGCGCCCGAGCGCTCGAGGCCGGCGACGACCAGCGTCTCCCCCTCATGCCGCGCGCGCCCCCACGCCTCGAGAATGACGTCGAGGCGCCGCTTGACCGGATCTCCCACGTAGGCGACGACGTCGATGTCCCGGGTCCCACCGGGCGGCCCGGACGGGTCGACCGACACCGGGACCACGACGGCGGAGGGACGACGGGCCGCGGGCAGGGAATCGAGCGCGGACGGGGCCATCGCCAAGATCATCGGAGACGCCGCCAACCGGCGGATCTCAACGCGGCGCTGCCACAGTCCGTGATGACCGGGCCGGTTCTCGCGGGCGAGCGCGTCGAGCCAGATAGCCCCGGGGCGCGGCCAGAGCAGCGCGGCGGTGATCGAGCAGTAGACGATCGCCGGTCCCGGGGCGTCCCGCGCGACCCGGAGGTCGTGAAACGTTCGTTGGGCGGCACGTCGCGCGGCCGCGGCCTGAATGAGATCGGTGAGCATGAATGTCCGCACTTCGGGCACCGGCCCGGTCTGGGCCATGACGACCGTGGCTCCCACCGCTTCCAGAGCCGCGGCCAGCCCTCGGTCGGCCCCCTGCCAGCCTGCGGTGGCGCCGATCGATACGACGATCACGTCCGGGGTCGCGGCGGCCACGGCGAGTGGGGCTCACTACCCGCGGGGTTGTGCCGCAGAGGGCCGGACCACTCCGTTGAGCTCGAGCCGGTTGGAGCGAAAGCCGGGCGTGCGCACGAGGCGGATCGGGTGCAGTGGTGAGGTGCGCTCGACGTAGAAACGGGCGCCGTCACGCTCCTCGATCGCCGTCACCGCCGAGGACTGGCGCCGCCAGGCCAGCGCCCAGATGATCGCGAAGCCGGTCGCGATCGCGGGCACCTGGGGACGGAAGACCCCCACCGCCCCGGCGCCGACCGTGCATACCAGCAGCGGCCAGAGACGATTGAGCACGGTCCGGGCCGGGTCCACCTCAGGCAGCGAGGCCTGCGTGCGAGCCGCGGCCAGCAGCGAGCCGATCGGGGAGGAGGTTTCGGCGCGGCGTCCGAGCCACAGCCCGATCAGCCCGGCGAGAACCCACCACGCGGCGGCCACCGGCACCAGCAGCTGATCGCTGGTACTCGACGCCCCGGCCAGAGTGACCGCCGCGAGCACGCTGGCCGAGGCCATGCTGATGAGAACGGTCGTGCGCAGCAAGTCCGCGAAACGCATGCGCCTAGTGTCGCGTTTTCGACGCGCGGCCGCGAGCCGACGGGCGCCGCGACCGGCCGCTACTCGGCGGCCAGCAGCGCGAGCAGGTCTCGCACGCCGTCGGGCCCGTCCACGACAATGTCGGCCTCGCCGGTGATTGCCGACGGCCCCTCGTCCGATCCCACGCCGACGCACAGGGCGCGCGCCAGCGCGCCCTCGGAGACGAGCTCGCCGAGCGCACGGAAGGCATCGAGGTCGGTGCTGTCGTCCCCGACGTAGAGGGCGGAGGTGATTGCCTCGTCGGCCTCGGCCAGCAGGCTGCGGATGCCGGCGCCCTTGTCGATCTGGACCGGGGGGCGGATCTCGAGCACCTTGCGGCCCCAGTGGGTCCGCAGGCCGGCGGTCTGGGCCCGTTCGGCGATCGCGTCGATCGCGGCCCTTGCGGCCTTCTCGTCGGGCGCGCCGCGCCAGTGGAAGGCGACGATCGCGCCCTTGTCCTCGCGCCGGATCCGGCGCCGTCGCGCGTCCGCCGTGTCAGCTTCGCGGCCGAAGGCCTGGATGCGCCGCACCCAATCGGCGACTCCGGGATCCAGCCGAGCCTCGGTCCAGCCCGAGCGCAGCAGCTCGACTCCGTGTGAGCCGAGGTAGGAGATCGACCCCACGCCGACCATCGCGCGCGCCTCGGAGGCGCGGCGCCCGCTCACGCACGCCACGAGCCCATACCGGTTGGCGACCGCGATCAGCCGTTGGCGGGTGGTCTCCGGGACATGGGCGTCGGAGGCGATGTCCACGATCGGCGCGAGGGTCCCGTCGATGTCCAGCAGAATCGCGGCCCGTTCGGGATCGTCTCGCAGCGGCGCGAGAGCTTCCGATAGCACCGCCGAGGTCACGGACCTAGTATGCCCGCTCCGGGTCCGTCTGCCCACGTTTTCGGCGCTGTGAAAGCTAGGATTCACGGGACCATGACCGAGCCCGTGTCCGCGACCGCCTTCGGAGTCGAAGCGGTCGCGCGTGCGCCCGGCGCGTTCTGAGCCCGGCCTTAGTCGCGATGACACCGACCGCCCGCCCGGCGATCCTCCTGCTGCACGGACAGCCCGGCGGCGCGGGAGACTGGAATCGGGTGATCGCCGAGCTCTCTGACCAGGTGACGGCGATCGCCATCGACCGGCCGGGCTGGGACGGTCGCAGCCAGCCCCAGGGTCTGGCCGGCAACGCCCGCGCCGCCCTGGCCGCACTCGATGCGCGGGGGATCGAGCGCGCCACGATCGTCGGCCACAGCCTCGGCGGCGCCGTGGCGGCGTGGCTGGCCACCGAGGCGCCCGAACGGGTGAGCGCG
>JALYZB010000315.1 GCA_030945945.1 Actinomycetota bacterium
TCGACTCAGAAGCGCAAGCCGCGCGACGTGACCCAGGGCCGTCCCGACGGGCGCTCGGTCGAGATCCAGCGGTTGATCGGCCGCTCGCTGCGGGGCATCGTGAACCTCACGACCCTCGGGGAGCGCACGATCTACGTCGACTGTGACGTGCTCCAGGCCGACGGGGGGACCCGGTGTGCCGCGATCACCGGAGGGATGGTGGCGCTGGCCCTGGCCTGCGAGCGCCTGCGCGCCGAGGGCAAGCTGGCTCGCACCCCGCTGACCGGCAGCGTCGCGGCGATCTCCTGCGGGATGGTCGGCGGGCTCGCGCTGCTCGATCTTGACTACTCCGAGGACTCCACCGCAGAGGTCGACGCCAACGTCGTGATGACCGGGGACGGCGGCCTGGTCGAGGTGCAGGCGACGGCTGAGCGCACACCGCTGTCGCGCGCGCACCTTGATCAGCTGCTCGCCCTGGCCGCGGACGGGATCGCCTCGCTGCGCCGGCTGCAGGACGCCACCGTGGCCGCCGCCTGCGCCTGACGCGATGGGGCTCCCCGGGACACTGGTGCTCGCCACCCGCAACCCGCACAAGCGGCGCGAGTTCGAGCGGCTGCTCGCCCCGGCGGGGATCGTGGTCAGCGTTCTACCGGAGGGCGTCGAGCTGCCGCCCGAGGTGGGGGAGACGTTCGCCGCCAACGCGCTGCCCAAGGCACAGGCCGCGGCGGCGGCGACCGGGCAGGTGGCGATCGCCGACGACTCGGGGATCGAGGCCGAGGCGCTCGGAGGTCGCCCCGGCGTGCGATCAGCCCGCTACGCGGGTCCGGGCGCCGACGACGAGGAGAACCTGGCCAAGCTGCAGGGCGAGGTTCCGGCCGGCGGCGCTCTGCGCTATGTGTGCGTCCTGGCCCTCGTCGATCCGTTCCTCGCGGGCGGCAGCGAGCGCGTGTTCAGCGGGGAGTGCCGAGGGCGAATGGCGGCTCAGCGCGGCGGCCGACGGGGTTTCGGCTATGACCCGGTGTTCGTGCCCGACGGCGTGTCGCCCGCGCAGACGATGGCCGAGCTCTCGGATGTCGCCAAGGACCAGATCAGCCACCGCGGCCGGGCCGTCGCGGCCATGCTGGCCTGGGCGCGGGGAGGGAGCCGATGAGCGCCCCCCGGGCCACGGCCCCCGGCGTCGTGAGCGCGGTCTCCGACAGCGAGGTTCCGACCCTCAAGCGTCGGACCGCGGCGCTGTCGCTGCTTTCCAACACGACGCTGATCCTGCTCAAGCTGATCGCCGGCACGATCACCGGCTCGGTGGCGATCCTCACCGAGGCGGTTCACTCGAGCATCGACCTCGTCGCATCGATCGTCGCGTTCTTCTCGGTGCGCAAGGCCGACGAGCCCGCGGACGAGTCACACCGCTATGGGCACGCGAAGATCGAGAACCTCGCCGCGGCGATCGAGGGGATCCTGATCCTGATCGGCTCGGCCGCGATCGGCTTTGAGGCGATCCGGCATCTCGTCAAGCACGGGCACATCGCCAGCGTAGGTCTCGGGATCGGGGTCATCTCGATCTCGCTGGTGGTCAACCTGGGCGTCTCGCTGCGACTGCGGCGGGCGGCGGCCCAGACGGGGTCCCCGGCGCTGGCCGGGGACGCCGCACACCTCGGCACCGATGCGCTGACCTCCGCGGCGGTGCTGATCGGTCTGGTGCTCGTCGATCTGACCGGCGCTCAGTGGATCGATCCGGTGGTCGCGCTGGCGGTCGCGCTGGTCGTCGTGACCACGGGTGTCCGGCTGCTGTTGCAGGCGTCGCGGGCGCTCGTCGATGAGGCGCTGCCGCTGGACGAGGTGGAGGCGATCCGTTCTGAGATCAAGGCGTTCGCCAGCCGCGGCGTGGCCGGTTATCACGAGTTGCGCACGCGGCGAGCCGGGGCGCGACGATACATCGATCTGCACGTCCAGTTTCGCCACGGGACCTCTCTGGAGACCGCGCATCGGCTGGCCCACGAGCTTCAGGATCTGGTCGAGGCTCGGCTGCATCGCACGGATGTGCTGATCCACCTCGAACCCGAGGACCGGGTTCGGCCCGGCGAGATCCTCGCGGCACCGGCCAATCGCCGCCCCAACGGCGGCGGCGACGGTCCCGAGACGGCCGTCAAACCAGGTTGATCGCGGCCGACAGCGCCACCGCGAGGGTCACGACCGCGTAGCCGTAGTAACCCTGTAGCAGCAGGATGACAACGGCAATCAGACAACCGAGGAAGGTCGTCAGCCAGCTCGCTTGGGCGAGATCCATGCTGGCATTCTCCCCGCCCCGCAGGACGGCGCGCTGCCAGGGCCGTGGGAAGGCCGTCGATTCCCGCAAATTGCGGCTCCTGGGCCCGATAATTGCTACCCGTCGGTGCCACGGCAAGAATGAACGCGTGGCGGTGGGCCGCGGCCGATGTGTCCGGCCGTCCGCAAACCGTGTTAGCGTCGCAAAAACCCACCCCTGTTGAAGGAGGAGCAAGTGACGAAATCTGAATTCGTAGACCAGGTCGCCGACCGCGCGGGTCTGAGCAAGAAGGATGCCGGTGACGCCGTGGACGCGATGCTGGAAACGATCGAGTCCGCGCTGAAGCGCGGGAGCGACGTGACCTTCTCCGGCTTCGGCAAGTTCAGCATCTCTCAGCGGAGCGCCCGCGAGGGCCGCAACCCCGCGACCGGCGCGAAGATCCAGATTGCTGCGTCCAAGGTGCCCAAGTTCACCGCTGGTGCGAGTCTCAAGAAGGCCGTCAAGTAACAACGCCGGACACACCGCAACCAGCGCGCGCCCGCGGGGTGACCTCCCGGTCGCCAGACGCGGGCGCGGCTCGTCCGGTCGCTTCCGCGGCCGGCTTCGGGGAGCGGCTCGCCGAGCACGTCGAACGGCGTCGCTCGCAGATCGTCCTCGGACTGGACCCCGATCCGTCTCGGTTGTGGCCGGACATCGCCGCCGAGCGCCCCGCGAGGCATGACGACGCCGACCCGGCGCAGAGCGCCGCTTGGGCGGTCCAATCTCACTGCCGCTCGGTGCTTGAGGCCGCGGCGGCCGAATGTGTGGCCGTCAAGTTTCAGGTGGCATGCTTCGAGCGTCTCGGCGCGCCCGGTTGGACGGCGCTCGCAACCCTGGTCGCTGACGCCCGCGAGCACGACCTGCTCGTGATCGCCGACGCCAAGCGCGGGGACATCGACGTCAGCGCCACCGCGTACGGCCAGGCCTTCTTCGCCGGGTTGCCGACGCCGTTCGGAGCCATCCGCGGCCTCGGGGCCGACGCGCTGACCGTCAGCCCGCTGCTTGGCCGTGACTCCGTGGCGGCGTTCATTGCCGCCGCCCGCAACGTTCGGGGCGGCGTGTTCGTGCTTGTCCGGACCTCGAATCCCGGCGCGGCCGAGGTCCAGGATCAGGCCCTCGCTGCGGGCGGGAGCGTCAGTGACGGACTTGCGGCACTCGTCGACGCGCTCGGCGCGGACGGCGCCGGCCCGGCCGGGATCTCCGACGTGGGTGCGGTCGTCGGCGCGACGGTGCCCGAGCATCTGGCCCGCTTGCGCGAGGCGATGCCGGCCGCGCCGCTGCTGCTC
>JALYZB010000316.1 GCA_030945945.1 Actinomycetota bacterium
TAGCGGCCCTGCCCGGGCAGCCACGCCTCGACGTCGTACTTCTTGACCGCCGAATCGCCAAGGTCGTTGACGGCGATCGCGACCACCCGATAGGGGATCTGCAGGTCGGCCATGATCGACTCCTCGACCGCCAGCAGCCGCTCATGCTCGGCCTCGGCATCCTCGGGAACGACGAAGCTGAACATCTCGACCTTGTCGAACTGGTGCACCCGAAAGATCCCGCGGGTGTCCTTGCCGGCCGCGCCGGCCTCGCGGCGAAAGCAACTCGAGAAGCCGGCGTAGCGCAGCGGCAGAGCCTCGCCGGCGAGGATCTCGTCCCGATGCAGGGAGGCCAGTGCCACCTCCGAGGTGCCGACCAGGAACAGGTCGTCCTCGGCTAGCCGGTAGATCTGCTGCTCGGTGTCGGGCAGCATGCCGGTCCCGTACAGGGCGGCCTCGCGCACGAGCACCGGCGGGATGACGGGCTCAAAGCCCTCCGCGAGGAGCTTCTCGATCGCGTAGCGGACAAGCGCCAGCTCGAGCAGGACCAGCGGTCCCCGCAGGTAGGCAAAGCGCGACCCCGACAGCCGCGCGCCGCGCTCCATGTCGATCATCTCGCCGGCCAGCTCGAGATGGTCACGGCCGCTGGCAGCCCCCTCACCGACCTCCCGCAGCACCTCGTCGGCGTCCGGCGCCGAGTCGGCGGGCAGGTTGGGCAGCGCGGCCAGGGCAGCGTCGCGCCCGGTGCGCAGCCGTGTCTCCTCGTCGCTCAGCGCGCGGCCGCGGGCGGCCCGTTGGGCCATCTCGGCGCGCTGCGCCTCGCTCGGCGCCCCGGTGAGGCCCCGGCTGGCCTGGTTCTGCTCGGCGCGCAACGCCTCGGCCTCGGCAGTGATCGCACGCCACTGCTCGTCCAGGGCCAACACGGCATCGATGCCCTCGGCGGCCCCGGGACCCCGACGCGCGAGCGCCGTGCGCACGCCTTCGGGGTCGTGCCGGATGAGCCTGATATCGAGCACGGCGCCGGGCGCTAGCGGCGCACTAGGCGTGCGCGCGCTTGTGGTGCCTGCGCTGGGCGGCCGTGCCCTTGGCCTGGGCCGGAGCGGCCGCGGTAGTCGCGCGCGATGCGGGGGCCGACGTCGAGGTGCTCGCGGAGGCGACCGGAAGGCCGCCGATCGACTGCGTCTGGCAGCGCATGACGCCGGTGATCTTGGGCGAAAGCCGGCCGGCGTAGGTGGAGACGAACTTAGCCACGTCGATCGCGTCCTGGCCGACGACGATGTTCTGAGGCATGATGGCGCCCGAGAAGCCGCCGTTCTCGATCGCGTAGAGCACCCGGGTGGCGGGGCGCTCGCAGCGCACGTTGAAGTTGGGGCCGCTGTTGGCCTGGGCGATCCGCGGATTGGACGCCGACCCATGAGCGGCGGCCTGGTCGAGCGTGTGACAGCCCGAGCAGCGCTGGGAGAACAGCTCGGCGCCGTGATGCACCGGCGCGTCGGCCCCGGTGCCGGGGACGCTGACCGTCTCGGTGCCGCACGCGGACGCCAGCGCGGCGACCGCGACCACGGCGATGCCCAGGAGAAGAACGCGTAGCCGCCGACTCATTCGGGGGCAGATCATAATCGGATCGCGATCCCGACCCTGATCCCCCGAGCCCTCCGGGCGCTGTTCGCCGCGGCGCTCCTCCCCATCGCCGGCCTGCTCGCAGGGTGCGGCGCAGCCACCCGCGTGAGCACGACCGGCATCCTTCACGTCGCACTCTCGGAGTACCGGGTCGCCCCCCAACAGGTCAGCGCTCCCGCGGGCACCTTGACCATCTTCGTCCACAACTACGGGCGCCTGAACCACAACCTGGTGATCTCCTACCGCGGGGTCCCCGAAGCCTTCACCGAGCCGATCCGGCCGGGTCAGAGCGCCGAGCTGATCACGAGCCTCACGCCGGGCCGCTACGTGATGGCCTCCACAGTCCTCTCCGACCAGGCGCTCGGCACCTACGGGTCGTTGACCGTCGGGCGCTGAGCGCCGCGAAGCGGGTGAGCGACGTGAGAAGGAGCCAGACCGCGGGTGGCGAATGACACAGCCAGCCCCGGCGTCGACTGTAAGACGTTCGCCACCTTCAAACGCGCGTTCGTCCTCCTACGGCGGCAACCAGAGGTGTCGGTGCCGGGGCGCTTTTCTTTTCGGCGCCTCGCCCTGCACCACACGCACGGTCGTCGCTATAACAGCCAACGATGGCGTCCGAGATCGATCCCGAGCTGTTTCGCGAAGTGTTCGGCCGCTTCGCCACCGGCGTCGCGGTGGTCACCAGCGCCGGGCCCGCAGGCGCCGGCGGGATGACCGCCAACGCGATCTGCTCGCTGTCGCTGGATCCGCTGCTCGCTCTCGTCTGCTTTGAGAACCGCGCCCGGACGCTGCCCATCGTGCGCGAGGCCGGGCGGTTTGCGATCAACCTGCTCGCCTCCGGCCAGAAGGACCTCGCCGGGGTGTTCGCCTCCAAGCTGCCCGAGTCCGAGAAACTCGAGGGCGTCGCACATCGCTACGAGGATGGGGTGCCGGTCATCGACGGCTCGCTGGCCTGGGCGGTCTGCTCGCTGCACGAGCTGATCGCCGGCGGCGACCACACGATCGCGATCGGCCAGGTCACCGGGATGGGACTGGGCGCCGGGGAGCCGTTGCTCTGGTACTCGGGGCGCTATCACGGGCTGCCCGGGGCCTGACCGCCGGTCGGCAGCCTCAGCCCGCCGTACCCGCCGCCCGCGCCAGCAGCGCGACCATCACGATCGCGGCCAGCACCATCACCCCGAGCTCGCGCTGGACGATCGTCAGCACGACAACGCGCTGCTCGGACTCGGGCAGCCCACCGACCTCAGCGGCGGACTCGTGGCCGCGGGCGTCGAGCACCATCTGCGCCGAGGCGATCCGCAACTGCTCGCCGAGGAAGGAGACGGCGAGCGGGAGGAGGCCGTAGAGCAGGTGCAGGCTGGACTCCTTGCGGCCCATGACCAGCAGCACCCCGCCGAGCGCGACATCGACCACGACCGCGGTCTGCCCGGCGCGCAACAAGCGCCAGAACCAGGGATTGTTGTCGACCCGGTACCAGCACCACGCGCCCCACAGCGCCGCCGCGGCCACCAGGGTGATGCTCAGCGCGCCGACCACGATATGGACAATCGTCACCCCCCCATTGTCCCGGCTCAGGCCACCGGGCCCGGCCGGCCCGGCTCTTGCCGCATCTCGCACAAGTAACAACTTGTTACAAGCCGCGAACGCCGAGTGGTATAAACGCGACTGTGCTTCGTAGTTATCTGCCGGCGATCGTCTTCCTGGTGCTCGGGGGCTCGATCGGCGCTCTCTTCTCAGTTCTGAACCTGCTGGTCGGCAAGCGCCGGCCCAACCGAAGCAAGGACACGCCGTACGAGTGCGGCCTGCCCTCCGAGGTTCAGCGCGGCTTCCGCTTCGGGATCAGCTTCTACCTAATCGCGATGCTGTTCATCCTGTTCGACATCGAAGTCATCTTCATCTACCCGATCGCGGTGCAGCTGCGGGCCTTTGGGACCTTCGCGCTGTCTGAGACGATCGTTTTCGTGGCGCTGCTGATGCTGGGCTTCGTGTACGTGTGGCGGCGAGGAGCCCTGGAGTGGAAATAAAGCGCGAGCCGCTGAGCAGACCCGGCGCCCCGAGCGAGTTCCGCGCGCGCCAGATGCTGGCGCGCGACATGCTCAACGGCGACCTCGAAGGCGAAGCGCTCGAGCGCTATGCGGCGGAGAGCGTGATGACCACCACGCTCGACAAGGCAGTGGCTTGGGCGCGCGGAAACTCGTTCTATCCGCTCACCTTCGGGCTGGCCTGCTGCGCGATCGAGATGATCACCGTCGTCGGCTCGCGAGTGGACCTGGCGCGCTTTGGCTTTGAGGCGTTCCGCGCCTCCCCGCGCCAGGCCGACCTGATCATCCTCTCGGGCCGGGTGTCGACCAAGATGGCGCCCGTCATACGCCGTCTCTATGACCAGATGCTCGACCCCAAGTGGGCGATCTCGATGGGCGCCTGCTGCTCCTCGACCGGCGTCTACAACAACTACGCGCTGGTTCCCGCGGACAAGTTCATGCCCATCGACGTCCACGTGCCCGGCTGCCCGCCTCGCCCCGAAGCCCTCATGCACGGCATCCTCCGGCTGCGCGACAAGGTCCACGGCCACGAGCCCGACGGATGGCGTGAGCGCTACGACGCCGAGGGCACCGAGGAGATCCTGGGCACCGGGAACACCGACCCCGCCCGCCCGGGCCGCGACGCCGCCGTCAATGTGATGCCGCGCGGAGAATCCCCCGGTGCCTGACGCCACCGGGCTCGAGCTGACCGCCCACGAGCTCCGCGACAACAACGCCGAGTCGGTGCTCGGCACCGAGTTCACCCGCAACCGGGCGGTGCTCGACATCGTCCCGAGCCACGTGCCGGCGGTGCTGCAGACGCTGCACGGCAAGGGCTACAGCTTCCTGGCCAGCCTGCACGGGGCCGACTACTACCCCGAGGAACCGCGGCTCGTGGTCATCTACGAGCTGCTCGACATGCACGAAGTCGATCGAATCACGGTGCGAACCCGGGTCAGCATCGATGACCCGCACGTGCCGACGGTGATGGGGCTGTTCCCCGGCGCCAATCATCCTGAGCGTGAGGTCTTCGACATGTTCGGGGTGATCTTCGACGGCCACCCCGACCTGCGGCGGATCCTGATGCCCGAGGACTACGAGGGCTTTCCCCAGCGCCGGGACTTCCCGATCGGCGGCGAACCGGTTCTGTTCACCCACAACGAGGCGGGCTACGGCGAATGGCAGTGAGCAGCGATTACCGCAAGCGCGAGGAGTCGATCAGCTACTCCGCCGAGCCGGCGCCGGGCGAGAGCCATGAGCTGCTGACGCTGAACATCGGCCCTCACCATCCCGCCACCCACGGGGTGCTGCGGCTGATCGCCACGCTCGAGGGCGAGGTCGTGCGCGACATCAAGCCGATCATCGGCTACATCCACACGGGGATCGAGAAGACGTGCGAGGACAAGGCCTACTGGAAGGTCATCCCGGTCATCGAGCGGATGGACTACCTGAGCTATTACTTCAACGCGATGGCCTTCTGCGGCGCCGTCGAGACTCTGCTCG
>JALYZB010000357.1 GCA_030945945.1 Actinomycetota bacterium
CCCGCCGCGCGAGCGAGGGTGATGACCGCGATCCGCACGCGTGACGCCAACACGTCGGGCGCGGCGCCGGCACTCGTCCCGAGACCTCGGTCCGGGGGTCGAAGCAACCGGCCACGACGGCTGAGGCCGATCCCGTTAGGCATCGCGACGAGCACACGTCCCTGGTAGGCCGACGCGAGCTCGAGCCCCAGGAAGCGTGCATAGAGCCGGGGCCGGCGCCAGAGCGCAGTCACCGACCCCAGGTCGTAGGGCTGCGGCACCGTCGCCACGCGGATCGCGAAGCCGGCCCGGTTGGCCGCCGCCACGGTAGTCATCAGGCGGCGCTGGACGACGGACGGCGAGCCGCTCTGGCTGGCGAGGAAGACCTGATTGGCAACCAGGTAGTCACTGGCGGGATCGCCGTCCGCGCGCGCCGTGGCCGACAGCGGCCCGGCGCCCGCGCAGATAGCGAGGGCGAGCACCACGGCGACGTCAACGCGCCGACCGATCACGGCGACTCCGCGACCACCAGCCGCAGCGAGCCGTCGAAGCTGGACTGCCGGCGCAGGTGCCCGTGCTCCGCATCCCATGCCCCGGAATCCAGCGCCGCCCGCAACCGGCCGACGATCCGCTGCTCGACCCCACCGGGCAGCAGTGCCCACATCGACTGCGACCCGCGTACCTCGGGATCCAGCAGCGCCTCGGGCCGATTCCAGAACGCCTCGAAGAAGCCGTCCACGCAGTCGGCCGGTGTCGGGATGGCGTCGACCCGGACGTCGCCGCCCAGCGCGGCGGCGATCGTCTCCATGGATGGAAAGCGTGGGTGCTCGATCTCCAGCCCCTCGGCCAGGAAGTCATGCTGCCACGTCGGCAGGTGCGCGAGATCGAAGGTGAGGACGACCACGCGTTGCCGCGCGACCCGGCTCAGCTCGGCCAGCCCGGCCGCGGGCGGCTCCCAGTGGTGAATGGTGACTGTGGCCATCGCCGCGTCAACCGAGTCATCGTCGAGCGGCAGCGCCTCGGCCCGGGCAGTGATCGCGGGGGCGGCGTCGGGCGCGCGCTGCGCGCGCATGGTGGCGCTGGGCTCGACGGCGAGCACCCATCGCCCGGCCGGCTCGTAGGAGCCCGTGCCCGCGCCGACGTTGAGCACCGTCCGAGCGTCGCCGAGGGCGCGCTCGATGGCCGCGATGATTCGCGGGTCCGGACGCCGGTGACGGCTGTAGGTGGCTCCGTGGCGTTCGTAGTCCACTCGGGGCATCCGCACACGCTATCTGGCCGGCACCGCATTGGTGGCGGCTGCGCCAGCGCGCGGTCACCGGCCCCAGCTGGCACGATCACCGGGTGCAGCCGATTCTCATTGCCACCGACCGCGGAGACGCCCGTGTCCACCTCCATCCCGCCGAGGCTGGGCGCGGCGCGCTCGTGCTCGGCCACGGCGCCGGCGGCGGCGTCAACGCGCCGGATCTCACCGCAACCGCGGCCGTGGGGCTGAGGGCCGGCCTGGACGTCGCGCTCGTCGAGCAGCCGTACCGTGTCGCCGGTCGTCGTGCGCCCGCCCCTGCCCCCCATCTCGACGCCGCCTGGCTGACCGTGATCGCCCGGCTGGCCGAACGCGAGCTGGCTGGGCGCCCGCTGGTGTTTGGCGGCCGCTCGTTGGGTGCCCGCGTCGCCTGCCGGACCGCCGCCGAGGGCAACGCCGTCGCCGTGCTCTGCCTCGCCTTCCCGCTGCTGCCTCCGCGCCGGGCGGCGGCCCGGACCGGGGCCGTCAGCCGCGAGCCCGAGCTCGATGCGGTCCCCGTGCCGATGCTCGTCGTGCAGGGCGACGGTGACCGCTTCGGCATGCCCGCCCCGCGGTCGGGCAGAGCCGTCGTGCCCGTGACCGGCGACCACAGCCTCCGGAGCGATCTCGACGCCGTGAGCCGCGCCGTCGGCGACTGGCTGGCCGCGCTTCCGGCCCTCTCGGTCTGACCGGTGACGGGCCGTCGGATCAGTTCACTACGTTGAGGAGCATGACCAGACGCACCTGTGCATGGCTGATGATCGCCCTGCTCGCCGGCCTGCTCGCCGAATGCGGCGCCAGTCAGCGGCGCTTCGGACACCTGCAGCGCACGGCATCACCGGTGCTGCGACTCGCCGCCGGGCCACCCGCCCACATCGCCGTGATCATCATGGAGAACGAAGAGTACGGCGACATCATCGGCTCGCGCGCCGCCCCCTTCGTCAACCGGCTGGCCCGTCACTTCGCGCTCGCCGGCGAGCACTTCGCGATCGCGCATCCGTCCCTGCCCAACTATCTTGCGCTCACCGGTGGGAGCACGTTCGGGATCGCCAGCGACTGCACGGACTGCACAGCATCGGGCGACAATCTTGGATCGCAGCTGACGAGCGCGAGGATTCCCTGGCGCGCGTACATGGAGGGCCTGCCGGCCCCGTGCTTTCGAGGCGCCAACGCAGGCCGCTACGCCAAGAAGCACGACCCGTTTGTCTACTACACCCGGCTCACCGCCCACCCCGCGGCGTGCCGCAACGTGGTCGCCCTCGGCACGCTGGCCAGCGACGAGCGCACCAGCCGCCTCCCCCGCTTTGCCTGGATCACGCCCAACCTCTGCCATGACATGCACGACTGCTCGACGGCCACCGGGGATCGCTTCCTCTCGCACCTGGTGCCACCGCTGCTGACCTCGTTAGGGCCCCGTGGGCTGCTGCTGCTGACCTGGGACGAGGGCTCGAGCGATGAAGGATGCTGTCACCTGGCCTCCGGGGGGCACGTCGCCCTGATCGCCGCCGGCGGCCAGGCGCGCCATGGTGCCGTACTCCGGGGCACCACCGATCACTACTCGACCCTGCAGGCGATCGAAGACCTGCTCGGTCTCCCCCGGCTGCGCGGCGCCGCCTGCGCATGCACCCCGTCTCTGGCGCCGCTGCTGGCGACGGCCGTCAGGACGCGCTGACCGGGTCGGCCAGTTCAGCCTCGGTCAGCTCGAGTGTCGGCCCGAACCCGATGCGCATCAACGCTCCGCCGTCGGGCGCGTTGCTCGCCTGCACGAACCCGTCATGGGCCTCGGTCGCCTGGCGGACGATCGCCAATCCGAGCCCGGACCCAGGCTTGGAGCGCGCGTCCCGAGCGCGATGGAAGCGATCGAACACAAACGGCAGGTCCTCCTCGTGGAATCCGGGCCCGTGGTCGCGAACCGAGAGGACGCCGGCCTGAAGCTCGGCCTCGATCGCTCCGCGGGGCGGGCTCCACTTGGCGGCGTTGTCAAACAGATTGTTGACCGCGCGAGCGATCCGGTCGCCTTCCCCGCGGACGAGCGTCGGCTCCAGCGTCCCGGTCACGGTCAGCAGCGGTGCACGCCGGCGGGTGCGGTCGACGGCGGCGGCCACGATCGCGTCCAGCCGGATGTCGCCGGGCTCGCCGCTGGGCTTGCTGCCCCGGGCGAGCTCGACCACGTCGCCGACGAGCGCGGTCAGCTCGTCGAGCTCCTCGATCACGTCGGCCCGCAACGCCTCCCGGTCCTCGGCGGAGAGCAGCTCCTCGTCGCGCATCAGCTGGAGGTTGGCCCGGATCGTGGCGATCGGCGTGCGCAGCTCATGGGAGGCGTCGGCGACTAGGTTGCGCTGGGCCTGTACCGAACCCTCGAGCGCATCCAGGGTCCGGTTGAACGTCGAGGCCAACCGGGCGAGCTCGTCGCCGCCGTGGACATCGAGCCGTTGGTTCTCCAGGCGCTCGGGGTTGCTGGCGATCGTCTCGGTCTGGCGGGTGAAACGGACGATCGGCGCGAGCGCGGTCCGGGCCACGAGAAGCCCAAGCAGGCCGGCGAGCAGGATTCCGGCGGCCGCGATCAGGCCCAACAGCAGCAGCTGACTGGACAGGGTGTGGTTGATGTCGTTCAGGGGCAGGGCGACAAGCAGCGCGCCGCGCCAGCCCAGCCCGGTCCCGAACACGCGGATCTCCGTGCTGCCCACGGTGAGGTCTGCAAAGTAGTGGCCGCGGCCGCGGCGGGCGAACGCCTTGGCCTGCGGGGTGACGGGGAGGTGCTGGCGCTGGCCCCTGGGGGTGTAGACGCCGCCGTCGTGCTTGACCAGCAACAGGGTGCCCGCGGCACCCCCAAACGCCGGGCCGTTGCGGTCATCCAGGCCCAGGCCCTCGTCGCGATCATCAGGGTCTCGCTGCTGGTAAGCCTGGGCCTTGGCGGCGGCGCTGGCGAAGCCCAGCGCGCCGGGCCGCTCGTCGTGCGTCGATGGCGGCCCGGTGGAGGAGCTGCCCGAGCCGACGGCGCCTGTCGGCGGCTCCGGGCGCTGCCCAAGTCCGCCGGCCGGGCCGCCGCCACCGGTGACCGGCAGCGGCCGGCCGTTGGCGCCGATCGCGGGGACGTTGGCGCGCTCGAGCACCGAGCTGGTCAGCCCCTGCAGCGACTGATCGACCTGACCGCGCAGCTGGGATCGCGTCCCCGCATAGGCGGTGAACGCGACGGCGACAATCGCCAGCGCCACGGCCAACCCGGCGGCCAGGCCCATCCGCACCCGCAGGCTCATTCGGGGGGCTCCCGCAGCGCGTATCCGACGCCGCGTACGGTATGGATCAGCGGTCGCGCGCCGGCGTCCTCGAGCTTGCGGCGCAGGTAGCCGACGTACACGCGCAGCGCATTGGACGTGGGCCCGAAGTCATACCCCCACACGCGGTCATAGATGGTCGAATGCGGCAGCACTCGCCGGGGGTTGAGCATCAGCAACTCGAGCAGCTGATACTCAGTCCGCGTCAACTCGACGAACGTGCCGTCGACGGTCGCCCCGTGCCGCGCCGGGTCCAGGCGCAGCTCGGCGAACGCAAGGCCACCGTCGACGGTATCTCCCTCCCCGCCGGCGCGGCGCAAGAGGGCGCGCAGGCGGGCCTTGAGCTCATCGATGTCAAACGGCTTGACCAGGTAGTCATCGGCGCCCGCGTCCAGCCCGTCGATCCGGTCTGACACCGCGTCACGGGCGGTCAGCATGAGGACGGGGACCCGGTTGCCCTCACGGCGGATCAGCCGGCAGACCTCCAGGCCGTCAATGTCGGGCAGCCCGATGTCGAGCACCATCGCATCGGGCGCGTCACTGGCGAGCGCCGACAGCGCCTCGGAGCCGTTCTCGGCGAGCTTGATCTCGTATCCGGACAGCGTCAGGGCCCGGCGCAGCACGTCGCGCAGTCCGCGGTCATCATCAACGACGAGAAGTCTCATGCGCCGAGATTGTCGCTCGTCGCGCGGCGCGGCGACGAATTTCCTACGCAGCGCTTACGGGCGGTCGGTCAGCTGACCCGAGCGGTCGCCGAGCTCGGCGGCGCGGTCGCGCAGCACGGCACCGAGGATCCCGTTGACGAAGCCCGGCGCGTCGGCCCCGCAGAACTGCTTGGCGGTCTCGACCGCCTCGTCGATTGCCCCCTCGGGCGGGATCGTCGCGTCCCCGGGCAGCTGCGCGGCGTACATCAGCTCGGTCAGCCCGACGCGGAGGATCGACCGCTCCAGCGGCGCAATCCGCTCCAGCGACCAGCCC
>JALYZB010000377.1 GCA_030945945.1 Actinomycetota bacterium
GACGTGATCGCCGATGCCATCGACAAGGTCGGCAAGGACGGCGTGGTCAACGTCGAGGAGGGCCAGACGTTCGGCATGGACCTCGAGTTCACCGAGGGCATGCAGTTCGATAAGGGCTACATCTCGCCCTACATGGTCACTGACCAGGAGCGCATGGAAGCGGTTCTCGAGGACCCCTACATCCTCATCGCCAACTCCAAGATCGGCTCCGTCCGCGACGTCCTGCCCGTGCTCGAGCAGGTCATCCAGTCGGGTCGTCCGCTGCTGATCATCGCCGAGGATGTCGAGGGTGAGTCCCTTGCCACGCTCGTCGTCAACAAGCTCCGGGGCACCTTCACCGGCGTGGCCGTCAAGGCGCCGGGCTTCGGCGATCGCCGCAAGCGGATGCTCGAGGACATTGCGATCCTCGCCGGCGCTGAAGTCATCACCGAGGAGATGGGCCTGAAGCTCGAGAACACCCAGCTCTCCCAGTTGGGACGTGCACGCCGGGTCGTAGTAACCAAGGATACGACCACGATCGTGGACGGCTCGGGTGACAGTGACGCGATCAAGGGCCGGATCAACCAGATCAAGTCCGAGATCGAGAACACCGATTCCGACTTCGACCGCGAGAAGCTCCAGGAGCGTCTCGCCAAGCTGTCGGGCGGGGTCGCCGTCGTCAAGGTCGGCGCGGCCACCGAGACGGAGATGAAGGAGAAGAAGCACCGCGTCGAGGACGCGCTGCAGGCCACCCGAGCCGCCCTCGAGGAGGGCATCGTGCCGGGCGGTGGCGTCGCGTTGCTGGTCGCCCAGAAGGCGCTCAACATCGAAGCGATCGAGCTCCCCGATGAGCAGACGGGCGCGAGGATCGTGTTCCGTGCACTCGAGGAGCCGCTCCGTCAGATCTCCGAGAACGCCGGCCTCGAGGGCTCAGTCGTCGTCAACGACGTCCGCAAGGCTAAGAAGGGTCATGGTCTCAACGCCGCCACCGGCGAGATCGTCGACCTGATCGCCGCGGGCATCATCGACCCGGCCATGGTCACCCGCTCCGCGCTGCAGAACGCAGCGTCGATCGCCAAGAACATCCTCACCACCGAGGCCATCGTGGCCGAGGTCCCAGAGAAGGGTGGCGACGGCGGCGGTGGCGGCGGTGGTATGCCCGACATGTCGGGGATGATGTAAACCGCGCACGAGGCGAAACGGTTTGTCGAGGGCCCGGCGTTCGCGCCGGGCCCTCGCTGATTAAGCGTTGCCGGACGCGGGCGTTCGGCCGCCGCTAGAGCACCCGTTCGTCGGCGGCCGCCTGGGCCGGCGCCACCAGTGACACCTGCAGCCGGCGGACGGCATCCAGGTGATCGCCCGTCCAGATCACGCGCACCCCGGTGACGGTTCCCTGACCCTCGTGGTCACTCAGGTCGCGTGCCACCGCCGAGATGAGGCGCTCGTCGCCTCCGGCGTCGCCGGCCATCGGTGCCGGCAGGGAGCCGCTGGCGGCCAACCCGACCGCGAACGCGTCATACCAAGCGCTCACCGCCTGCATCCGCGCCAGCAGCTCCGCACGGGCGGCCGCCCGGTCACCGGGATCGCGTTGGTCAGCATGCCACACCGCGAGCACAGCGTCGGCGGCCAGCCGAACGCCGGACACGCCGGTCACGAGGCTCGTCACCTCGGGCAGGGGGGTGGGTTTGCTGCCCCGGTCGGCCAGATAACCGCGAAACGCGTCATCGAGACGTCGCGAGGCGGCGGCGGCTCGGGCCGCCGACACACCGGGCGCATCCGTTGCCGGGCTGGAGGAATCACAGCGCCCGAGGCCGTAGCTGACCGCATCGGAGAGGTAGACGACACTGGACCGGTAGGCGTCGGCCAGCGCGGTGCCAAGCGCGGCGGCGGCGCCGCGGGGCCAGAACAGCAGGCCGACCACGAGGCTGACCGCCCCTCCAAGGGCAACATCCTCGATCCGGACGATGCCGATCCGCCAGCCCGCGGGGGCGAGGATGTTGAACAGGATGAGCAGGGTGAGCGTGAAGGCGGCCTGGCCGGCGGCAAACGAGATCGCGGCGGGCGCCAGCCCGGCGAACAGGATCACGACCGGCAGCAGCGCCCACAGGACCGCGCTGCTGGTGCCGATCGCCAGGATGAGCGCAGCGCCGACCAGGAATCCGGCCGCCGTGCCGAGCAGGGCGCGCACGACGTTTTGGCCCGTGCTCAGCGCATTGGAACGCAGCACCGACAGGGTGCCGAAGATCACCCAGAAACCGTGGGAGACGGCACTGAGATCGGCCACCAGCACAGCCAGGGCCAGGCCCGCCGCGCCGCGCACGCTGTTGTGCAACCAGATCGAATGACGCTGCACGTGAGCACCGGCGCGCTGGTGCGCGGCGGCCAGCGGCCCGATCAGTCCCTGGGGTTGGCGGCCGCGCAGGCGGTCGGGCCAGGACCGGCGCTCCGCCGCGGCCGCGTAGTCGGTGTTGCGGGCGATCTGCGCGACGACGAAGCTTAGTTCCTGGGCGCGGAAGGTCGGGTCCAGCGCTGACCCGACGGCGGCCGCTAAGGCACCCCCGCTCATGCCCGGATCTGAACCAGGCAGGCGCATCGTCGTTCCCTGTTCGAGCTCGGATAGCGCGCTGCGCAGCCTGGACGCGGCGTCACCCAGCCGGTGACAGTCCGCACCCGGGGTGATCAGGGCGTCAGCGACTTCATCGAGCACC
The DNA here is from genome assembly GCA_030945945.1 of Actinomycetota bacterium. Next base: position 2,688 of record JALYZB010000377.1, read on the forward strand.
TCGGCCGCGGCGCGCTTGACCGCGCAGACGTGGGTCCCGGGATCGGTGGCGTGGCGGCGCGGGCTGGACTGCAGCACAACACCGTTGAGCCAGCGCAGCTCATCGACGAGGCGGATGACGGCGCGGTCGGCGGTGCTCAGGCCGGTGGGCCGGTAGGGGGTGGCGAAGAAGAGGTCGTGCAGCGCCGCGACCGCCGCATCGGCGTCGGCGATCGCCGCGGCGTGGACGGCCGCGCGCTCTGGGGTCCGGGGCTCGGTGACCGCGTCGATCTGCGCGCGCAGGCGGGTGGCCAG
>JALYZB010000382.1 GCA_030945945.1 Actinomycetota bacterium
CGCTCCTCGCCGCCGCCGCTGAGTGCAAGGAAGGTGCACAGGGCCACCGCGACCGCCACGACGGGCAGGGCTCGGGTCAGCAGGCGACGCCGCCGCTGTCTGCGGCGCATCGGGCGTGGCCGGGAGGCCACCAACAGGGCGCCATCTACCACCTCATCGCGGAACGGTAGAAGATGTGGGGCGGATCGGGCGCGATTCGGCGTGCAGGCGGGTGGGGAGCCCTACCATCGAGGCGATGACGGGCATCGATTGGGTGATCGTCCTGTTCACCGTGGCGGTCGCGGTGCGCGGCTACCGGCAGGGCTTCCTGGTCGGGGCACTGTCTCTGGTCGGGTTCGCCGTCGGTGCCTACGCCGGCACCCGGCTGGCGCCGCTGGTGCTGAACCAGGGGGCTCGCTCGCCCTACGCGCCGCTGCTGGGCCTGCTCGGCGCGATCCTCGCCGGAGGCGTCCTGGCCAGCGGCTTGGAGGGTCTGGGCGCCCGGGCGCGCGCCGCCTTGCCGATCCCGGGGTTGCGGGCCGCCGACGGCCTGCTCGGCGCCGGCTTGACCGCGTGCGTTGCCCTCGGCGTGGTCTGGATCATCGGTGCCGTGACCCTGCAGGCCTCCTCGTCTGAGTCGCTGCGGGGTGACCTTCAGCGCTCGGCGATCCTCACCGAGCTCGATGCGCTACTGCCGCCGTCGCGCTCGATCCTCGACGCGCTGGCCCGCTTTGATCCGCTGCCCGCCGTCCGGGGGCCGGCGGCCGACGTCCCGGCTCCGAATCGGGGCATCCTGGCGCGGGCCGGGGTACGCGGCGCCGCCCGCAGCGTCGTGCGGGTGACGGGAACCGCATGCGGGCTGGCGATCGAAGGCAGCGGCTGGGTGATCGGGCCCGCCCACCCAGGGAGCCTGGTGGTCACCAACGCACATGTGGTCGCCGGCGAACAAGACACCGCAGTGCAGGCTGCAGGGGTGGGGGCCGCGCGCCCGGCGGTCGTGCTCGCCTTTGACGTGCACGATGACATCGCCGTGCTGCGCGTCCCCGGTCTCAGGCTCCCCGTCCTAAAGACGGCCACGCAGCGCCGCATCGGGTCCGCGGCGGCGATCCTCGGGTACCCACTGGACGGCGCCTACCGCGCCGCACCCGGGCGACTCGGGCGCACGGCGACGATCTCGACCCAGGATGCCTACGGCCAGGGTCACGTGCTGCGGGCGCTGACGGGGTTGCGGGGCCGCGTTCAGCCCGGCAATTCCGGCGGGCCGCTCGTCGACGGGCGTGGCCGGGTGCTCGCCACCGTCTTTGCGGCCATCACCGAGGCCGACCACCCCGGCGGCTTCGCCGTGCCTAATTCCGTGGTCAGACGCGACGTGGCGCATGCCCGGGCGGCATCGGCTGCCTCGGGGACCGGTCACTGCGGAGCCTGACGGCGATCGGGACCGGCGCACCGTGAGCCGGTCTGACTGACGCCGTGGGGTGGGCGGCGGTCTGCGGCGCCACCCACCCCTCAGGGGCTGAGTGCCCCCCGACGCTCCTCGACCATCGGCGATACCACGTCGAACTCCAGCGCCCCCAGGAGCTGGGTGGTGATGGGCGAGGTGCTGCCCGGCCGCTGCAAAAGCTCCTGCCGGCTGGTGCCTGCGAATTGCGCCCCGCATTCGCAGTCGGCAACCTGGCTGGGCTGATCGTTGATGGCGGTCATGTGTGCTTGATGCTGCGGCCGATCCGGCTTGCGAATCCCGGTCCCAATGTGCGATTCGCAAGCGCGGTGATGTGGCCCCGATGCCACGGCAGGAAGGGTGCTCTGAGGGCGTTGGCGCTACGTTTCCGAAACGTTGCCGGATGCGGACCCACCGAATGCGCCCGAAGGGACGCGGATCCAGCTCTGCGGTCGCCTGTCGGTCGAGTTGGAGGGTCGTGAGCGGGCCGGGGACCTGCGTGGTCGCCAGGTGCCGTTGCTGCTGGCCTTCCTCGTGCTCAACCGCAATCGCGCGATCGGCCGCGAGGAGCTGAGCGGGGCACTGTGGCCCGGTTCGGCGCCGCGCTCCCAGGACGCTGCGCTGCGCACCCTGCTCTCGCGGCTGCGCTCCGCGCTCGGCGCCTCGGTGCTCTTGGGCCGCGACGAGCTGAGCCTGGAGCTGCCCGAGCCCGCGTGGATCGATGTGGAGGCGGCCGCCGAGCAGGTGCAGCACGCGCTCGCCGCGCTGGAGAGCCACGATGCCCGGCGGGCCTGGGGGCTGGCTCAGGTGCCGATCAACATCGTCAGCCGCGGGCTGATGCCCGGCGCGCACGCCGACTGGTTGGAGCGCTGGCGGCGCGAGCTCGACGATCTGCGGCTGCAGGCTTTGGAGATCATCGGCCGGGCCGGGTTGGCGCTCGGCGGGGGACAGCTGGCCTCGGTCGAGCGGGCCGCTCGCACGCTGATCGACGCCGAGCCCTACCGCGAGTCGGGCTACGTCCTGCTGTTGGAGGCCTTCCGCGGTCAGGGCAACATCGCCGAGGGGCTGCGCGTCTTTGAGCGCCTGCGGACTCTGTTGCGTGATGAGCTCGGCACGGCGCCGTCGCCGCACGCGCTCGCTGCGCACCAACGGCTCCTGCACCCAGACGCCCGCCGCGTGGCCGCGGAGCCCGGCGATCACCCCGCGGCGGACGTGCCGCTGCCCGCGGAGCTGGCCGCCCGCTCGGCGCTGAACATGTTCGGCCGCGAGGTCCTGCTGGGCGAGATCGCCGACTGGCTGGCCCGCGCCGACGGTGAACGGTCAGAGCGTCTGCTGCTGCTCAGCGGCGATGCGGGCGTGGGCAAGAGCCGCGCGCTCGCCGAGGCGGCCAGCCGGGCGCACGCCGGCGGCGCGGTGGTGCTCGCCGGGCGCGCGCCGGACGAGACGCTCGTGCCCTTCCAGCCGTTTCTCGCCGCGCTGCGCCACTACGTCGTCTCGATCTCCGCCTCCGATCTGCCTGAGCTCGCCCGCCGTCACGGTCCCGAGCTCGCCCGCCTGATTCCGGAGCTGCGGCGTTGCCTGCCCGAGCTCGGACCGGCGGGGTCGCAGGACTCCGAGACCGAGCGCTACCGCCTGTTCGAGGCTGTCGTCGAGCTGCTCGGCGAGCTGGCGGCCCGGGCGCCGGTGGTGCTCGTGCTCGATGACCTGCACTGGGCCGACCGGCCGACACTGATGCTGCTGCGCCACATCGCGCGTGTCCCGCGGACCGAGCGGGTGTCGATCCTCGGTGCGTTCCGCCGCTCTGAGCGCGACCACGAGGGCTTCGCCGCGGCCCTCGGTGGCCTGCGCGACGAGCGGCTGGTCCGCCTGCGCGAGGTGCCGGGGCTGAGCCGCAGCGAGGCGGCGCAGCTGGTGAGCGCGCGGGCCGGCGCGACGCCATCCTCGGCGTTCACGCATGCGCTCTATGAGGAGACCGAGGGCAACCCGTTCTTCATCGAGGAGATCGTCCGCCATCTCGCCGACTCCGGCGTCGAGGCGGCGACCGCGGGGGCGCATGAGCTGCGCGCGATCGGGCTGCCCGACGACGTGCAGGAGGTGATCACGCGCCGGCTGACCCGGCTGGGCGACGACGCCCTGGAGACCCTGCGGGTGGCCGCGGTGATCGGCCGTGACTTCGACGCCGACCTGCTGGAGCGGGTCCTGAATCTCGACGAGGAGCGTTTCTTCGCCGCGCTCGAGGAGGCCCAGGCGGCAGGGCTGATCGCCGAGCAACCCTCCACGCCGGACGGGTACGGGTTCTCTCACGCGCTCGTGCGCGAGACGCTCTACGGCGCGATGGCGACCGCGCGGCGCGCACGCCTGCACCGCCGGGTGGGGCTGGCGCTGGAGGCGGCCGATCCGCGGCGTCACACCGGCGCGCTGGCGCGCCACTTCACCCGCGCCGCACAGTCCCAGGACGCTGAACGGGCGATTCGCTATGCGCTGGCGGCGGCCGAGCAGGCGGGCGAGATGCTCGCTCATGACCAGGGCGCCGAGCACCTCCAGAGTGCGCTGGCGGTCCTGGAAAGGTTCGCTCCCGACGCCCCTGACCGCAGGCTGGGACTGCTCCTGGAGCTCGGCGAGGCATGGATCCGCAGTGGCGAGCGCCCGCGGGCATGGGCTGTCTTCCGCGAGGCAGCGACGGTGGCGGCCGAGCTGGGCGACGCCGAGAGCCTGGCCCGAGCCGCGATCGGCGCCTCGCCGCGGTACGTGCTGGCGCCCGGCGTCGTCGACGAGGATCTGATCGCGCTGCTGCGACAGGCGCTTGCGACCTTTCCGCCCGCGCCGTCGGTAATCCGCGTCCGGCTGCTGTTCTGCCTGTGCTCGGCGCTCTATTACTCCGATCGCCGCGACGAGATGCGGCGGCTGAGTGCTGAGGCGACGGTCATCGCCGCCGAGGTCGGAGACTCGCGGGCGATGGCGCTCGCGTCGGCGGCCCGCCGCCGCGCCTACTGGGGACCGGGCCATCTCGAGCGCCGTCTGGCCGATTCGACCCTGCTCGTGCGCTTCGCCCTGCGAGCGGGCGACCGTGAGCTCGTGCTGCAGGGGCATGCCTGGCTGGTCGTCGATCTGCTGGAGGCCGGCGACTGGAGCGCGGTCGAGACCCAGATCGGGGCCTTCACCGCGGTCGCCCGGGATCTGCGCCAGCCGCTGTTTGCCTGGCATATCGCGGTTTGGCGAGCGATGCGGGCGTTACTGGCCGGTGAGCTGGCGGGAGCCGAGCGCCTGGCCAGTGAGGCCCTGGCCTCGGGCATCCGGCCCGAGGGGGCGACCGCGTCGCAGTACTACGCGGTCCAGATCCTCGCCATACGCCGCGAGCAGGGGCGCATGGCGGAGCTCGAGACGGCGGCCCGGGCGCTCGTGACCCAGGCCCCCGAGCGCCCAGCCTGGCACGCCGCGCTGGCCGTTCTCTTGTGTGAGACCGACCGCCTCGGCGAGGCGGCTGACGAGATCGACCGGCTCGCGACCCGTGGCTTCTCGGAGATTCCGCTCGACGGCGACTGGCTGATCACGGCCACACTGCTCGCCGACGCGATCGTCGCGCTCGACGACGCGGCGCGGGCGCGGTCGCTGTATGAGCTGCTGCTCCCGCACCGCACGACCCATGTGGTGATCGGCCTGGCCGCCGTCTGCCTAGGCTCGACGGCTCGCTACCTCGGGCGCCTGGCGCTGACCCTGGGCGACCGCGACGCCGCCCGGACGCATCTCGCCTTCGCGTTGGACGCCAACCAGGCGCTGCGGGCTCCCGTCGTGCTCGCGCACAGTCAGGTCGACGTCGCCCTGGTCACGCCCAGCCCAGCGGAGGCCCGCTCGCTGCTCGCCGCCGCGGCCGCGACCGCAGCGCGGCTGCAACTG